>NZ_BTPW01000060.1:0-1035 GCF_036246185.1 Lactiplantibacillus paraxiangfangensis | reverse complement strand
TTCGTTCGGAATAGGTTATACTAGACAAAAGATCAGCTCCTAAAAGATGGGTTTGTGGTAAACACCATTTTAAAGGAAGCTGATCTTTTTTGTCCGAACAGCGTTCGGATTAATTTTACAATCTACCTAATGCATGATCTTTAATCTGTTTCAAAACAAGTACATCTTGTTCAACAATTGCTTCTAAACAAGGCTTCAAGACAGTTATTGGGAAATGTTTTTTGACTAGTTTTTTTAATTCACGTTCAAAAGATTTGGTCTGTTTAATTTGCATCTAACTTATCGATCCAATCTTCAAAGTCAGTCAATGAACCAATGTTTTTGACCTGCCCTGTTTCTGCTTCTTTTTTAGCGGCTAAGGCTTCCGGAGAATCTAAAAAGCTGACTAATCGAACTTCATTATTGGCCGCTTTAACTAACGATAAGCGTATATACTCAGAAACGGTTAGCCCTTGTTTTGCTAGATTAGCTTTAGCCCGTTCACTAATGTCAGGTGTTACACGAGTTGAAATTGTCTTGTTTTTAATAATAGTATTACTCATTCTAATCCGCCTCCTTTAAGTTTACCATCGTACTACATTATAATATTCGATTTTTAGGTTTTCTGCAACTAAATTAATTTTAAAGTAAAGGAACTAACAGCTTATGCAACAAGTTGTCTTACCCATCAAAGATTCAAACGTTCTTAGAAGCTGTCTCAGGAATCAGCTTACATCCATTCCTTTTTGAGGGAAGCGTGAAAGGATTCCATTGGCGCATTATCATACGGACAACCCTTACGGCTGTATGAGTGGCGGATATGTAGCTCAGTTAAACGTTGATTGTAATCATCGCTGGTATACTGTGATCCTAAATCCGTATGGATAATCAGGTCCCCAGTAATGGTTCGATTTTTAACCGCGCTTTCAAGGGTCTTTAAGACTAAATCAGTAGCCATCTTTTTTGAGAACGAATAGCCGATAATCCGTCGTGAGTGCAGGTCCATGATGGTTGATAAGTAACACCAGCCATTACGCTTCGTTTGAATATAGGTCA
>NZ_BTPW01000059.1:0-1203 GCF_036246185.1 Lactiplantibacillus paraxiangfangensis | reverse complement strand
CCTCGATTTAAAATTGAAGTGCAACACCTGCTCTACTAGACCAGTTCTTTATTCAGACTAGTCAAAAAGGCCATGAAGACCTATTCTTAATTCACCACAAACAAGAAAGAGGTATCTTCATGACCCGAATTAAGAATATCATATCTAATCAGTATCACCAACTCAATTTAGCTGAACGTGGTCGAATTGAATCCCTAAGGGACTTAGATTGGTCTATCCGCCGAATTGCCCAGGCCCTTCATCGTAATCCCAGCACGATTTCACGTGAATTAAAACGTGGGACAACGACACAGATTAACGCTAGTACTCATATCTTTGAACAGTCATATCTGGCAGAAACTGGTGAAGCAATTTATCGTAAGCACCGACTAAATAGCTGTTATCGTGGACTCTTTGATCATTGTCAAACCTTCTGTAATGCTTTGGTGACAGCTTTAAAAGCGCGTCCCAGGATGCATAGTGTGGATACTTTTGTCCACCAATTCAAGACTGATCACCCAAGGCTTGTCTGCCCCTCAACACCGACGGTGTACCGGTATATTGATGACCAGCGTTTAGCTATCCGCAATTCAGACCTACCAGCTAAACTACGTCGCCGGATTAAATGCCCCGGGGCAAAGCATCATCGAATCAATAAGAAAAATCTGGGCCATTCAATCGAAGAGCGTCCCGCCATGGTTCAAGCGCGTCAAGAGCTTGGACACTGGGAAGGTGACTTGGTCAAAGGCAAACGGGTTGAATCTGAGCCAGCATTAATGACTTTGACTGAACGTGTTAGTCGCTTAGAGATCATCGTTAAACTTCCCAATTATCATGCCGACACTTGCTTGAAAGCCCTCCAGAATACCTTATATGACTATGGAACCGAGCACTTTAAAACCATTACTTTTGATAATGGTGCTGAGTTCTCAAGCTTGAGTCAAGTCAAGGGAACTGACATCTACTTTGCCCATCCTTATTCACCATGGGAACGTGGAACCAATGAGAACACTAACGGCCTTTTGCGCGAGTTCTTCCCGAAGGGCAGATCCTTGGCTTCGGCCTCACTCATTGACATTCAGCTGGCTCAAGATACCTTAAACAACCGGCTACGGCGGTCATTGAACTATCGCTGCCCAGCCGATCTAATGCCTGAACTAGCTTAGCAACTAGACCACTTCTAAGAATAGATTCTTAGTGTTGCACTTGATTTGACAATTGAGG
>NZ_BTPW01000058.1:0-1705 GCF_036246185.1 Lactiplantibacillus paraxiangfangensis | reverse complement strand
TGCTATAGTCCCCTTAAGGTTGACAGATGAAAAACAATAATTCATCTATCAATGCTTAAGGGGATTTTATTATGCCTAGAACTAGATTTACACCTGAAGAAAAGTTAGCAATTATCATAGGTTTATCGACGACCGAATTAACTAAGACCGCTTATCTGAGATCACATGGTGTTGACCGACAAGGCGTCGAGAGATGGCAGGAAATTTATAAGAAGGATGGTCTTAAAGGCTTAGAAGAGCGCAGTAACTGGACTCGTTATAGTAAAAAGACTAAGCAACAAGCCGTAGCTGCCTACTTGAATAATGAAGGCGGTTTGATTGATATTAGTAATCGATTCGGACTAAGGAGCAAGACACAACTCAGAGACTGGATTAAAAAATTCCAGTATAATGGTGGGACCAATAAATCATTGACGGCTACGCCGTCAAGAAAGCAGGTCCGTATTATGAGTCGTAAAACTACCTTTGAGGAACGAATTGAAATCGTTGAATACGTTACTGCCGGTAAACATTCTTATAACCAAACATCTGAACATTTTAAAGTATCCTATCAGCAGGTTCGCTCATGGGTTCTCAAGTCTAAAGAAAACGGTTATGCAGCCCTTAAAGATGGTCGTGGCCGAACGAAGCCAGTCAAAGAAATGACTGAAGTTGAGCGACTTCAACTGGAGAATCGCCAATTAAAAGCTAAGCTCAAAGAACAGGAGGTCCTAGATCTCTTCGCAAAAAAATTCCGAGAACTACAGAACAAGGAGTGAATAACCAACATAAAATAGCCTATCAAGCAATTCAAGAAATCAGTTCACAAGTTCATGGTGCCCAAGCAATCATCTTGCGTTACATGGGTGTTAGCCGTCAAGCTTTTAATCAGTGGCAACACCATAAAGATACGCCTTGGCAACAACAAGAAAAGATACTTAAACAGAAAATCAATCAATACTTCAATGAACATCGACAAAGAATTGGTGCCGGGAAAATGATTCACTATCTTGAACATGATGAAACCCTCGGTTTCATCATTTCACCAAAACGCGTCAAACGCTTGATGTCAGTCTTACACTTAAAATGCCAAAGTCGAGTTAAAAAACATCATCGGATCAAGCAAGTTGAACAAGAATTGCGCGACAATATTTTAAATCAACGATTTGATTTAGCGACCAAGCCTAATCAAATCTGGTTGTCCGATTCTACAGAAGTTCGTTATGGTATTAATGGCGAATATAAGATGCGATTATGTGGTGTCTTAGATTTATATGGTCGATATTTATTAGCATATAAACTAAGCGTTACTGAGACTAGCGAAGCCATGATGGATACCTTTAAACAAGCATTCAAAGATGCCGGCAACGTGCATCCAATAGTTCATACTGACCGAGGCTCAGCCTTTACTGCCAAGGCTTTCAATAATTTAATGACCGAGCATGAAGTCATTCGCAGCATGTCCCGTCCGGGAACGCCTTACGACAACGCGCCTATGGAGCGTTGGTGGAATGAATTTAAATTGAATTGGCTAGATGGTCACCCAATGCCTAAAACTGAATCAGAGCTCACCACACTCATTGAACAAGGTATCCATTACTTCAATTACATTGACCGGACAACACAAAGAAGCGGCTTCACCGCGGTAGAATACCGCGGCAAAGCCGCTTAGACAGAACTCGAAAATTATATTATTTCACCTGTCAACTTGACAGGGACTAGTACA
>NZ_BTPW01000057.1:0-3471 GCF_036246185.1 Lactiplantibacillus paraxiangfangensis | reverse complement strand
TTCGTTCGGAATAGGTTATACTAGACAAAAGATCAGCTCCTAAAAGATGGGTTTGTGGTAAACACCATTTTAAAGGAAGCTGATCTTTTTTGTCCGAACAGCGTTCGGATTAATTTTACAATCTACCTTTTGTCTAACTTTTGTGTTGCACTTCATGCACTTTAAAATGACTCAAGGCTAGTTTTTATTTGCTACTGAGCCATCGTTAATGATGGCCATTTTGTTCTAAAGTACATTCGTGATGACGCAATGATTCACCGATATCTCATCCAGATACTAAGCCTTCTTCTCTCGAATGGAGCCCACCAGATCATCTGTAGCTGGAGCGTTCGCAAGCAATGCGCGAACATCATCAAGATTCACCTTAACATTCCAAACTAAAACACCAACTAACTTATCGGTATCTATGAAATAGACAAGCGATCCATGCGTTCGCCGATCAAAAATCAATTGCAATTTAGGATCAATATTACCGATTGCTTGCCAGGAAATATCAAAAATCATGGAATAGAAGTATGGGGTATGCTGATAGCTCATGTGAGCACCTGCCATATTACGGCCAACTAATTCACCAGAAAGTCGGGCATGGTCCACGTGCTCAATCCGTTGCCGACCCAAGATGTGATCTGGATAAGAGGCAATATCTCCAGCAGACCAGATGGCTGGGTCACTAGTATTGAGATACTCATTAACTTTCACACCACCATCAGCTAAATCCAAACAACTGTCTTCAGCTAAACTAATCCGCGGCGTAACGCCTAACCCAACAATGATCGTATCGGCTGCGATCACCGTACCATCCTTTGTCAATAGAGCCAAGTGGTCACCTTGGCGTTGATATGATTGGACAAACTGACCACTCATCAGTGTGACACCATTGCGTTTGAACGTGGCTTCATACTCAGTCCGAATAGACTCAGGAAATTTACCCTCACCCAGCGCTTTTTCTGGAAAAATCATTGTAACTTCAGTCTCATTTTGGGTCAGTGACGATGCGAGCTCTGTACCAACATATCCACCACCAATGATCACAACTCGCTTGTTCGGACCACTAAATTTACGTAACTTGCGATAATCTGACCACTGTCTAAAGACTAGCACATGTGGATCAGAAGGCCCCTGGATTTGTCTAGGTTCTCCGCCAGTTGCTAGCAATAGCTGTTCATACTTGATTTGCTCACTATCGGCCAATGTAATGACCTTATCTTGCCGATTAATAGCCGTAACCGTTGTCTTGAACTTAAAAGTCACATTGGGATAATTTTCAGCACCAATCTGAATGTTCTCTTCAGTAAATTCATCATCTAGCCATAGTTTTTTACTCAGTGCCGGTCGTTCATATGGGACATCCGCCTCTTGCGAAATAATTAAGATCTCACCCTCTGAATCTTCCTGTCGAATTCCCTTGATGGCATAGCCAGCAACCACTCCGCCACCAACAATGACGTATCGATAGCTGTTTGTCTGATCCAAATCACTCATCTAATCGCCTCCATAACTTTACTTTTTCTAGGATCATTGTAATATAAAAACGCCATGATTCGAAAAATAACGCTCAGAATTGTCAATCGTTGCTTGCTTTTATCAGAATAATAATTTTATTTACATACTGCTACAAAGCTATCAAATATCACTATGATCCAGATTTAGAATTGCGGATAACACAGCATAAAATAATATTATTTTAATTAAAAAACCTCGATTTTTAAGGTAATCATTTTTGATTTTAATTTGAAGTAACAATATTCGAAGAGTTGTCATTTTTCTTGGTCATTTCTCGGATTTTAGTGGAGTTAGAAGTTTCAAGTGGTCCGCTCTGCTATGATTCTCTCATGTAAACATCATCTTTGTATATTGAATTTCTTTCGATATCTGATAAAGGTCGTCCGTTTAATCCCTGTATTACGGGCAACATCTACATCACTCATACCCGTTTGATAAAGCTTAAAAGCGTGTTGCAAACGGGGATCATCTTTGGCATATTGGGGTTTGCGCCCATGATATTTACCCTGCTGCTTAGCTAAGGCAATCCCTTGTTGCTGGCGCTCAATGATTCGCTTACGTTCACTTTCGGCCTGATACTTATAGAGTTCAATAATCAAGTTGGTCATCAGTTGACGTAAATTTGGGTCAGCAATCCCGGTCATGGACGGCAAATTTAACACATCTAGGGTGGCGCCCCTATTTTGAAGGGTGTTCATGATTTTAGTTAAATCCTGATTGTTTCTGCCTAAGCGATCTAATTCAGTGACCAGGACAATATCACCCTCACGAATATAGGCCAGCATTTTTTGCAGTTCTGGCCGATTAGTGTTAGCCCCACTTAATTTATCCGTAAATAATTTATCAACGCCTCTTAAAGCCGCTAACTGTCGATCTAAATGTTGCTCTTTGGAACTCACACGAGCATAACCAATTTTAGCCATTATCAGCACTTCCTTTTGGACAGTTCTAATGAACATCTGTATTTCCTAGTATAGCACAAAAGCAAAAAAGGCCAATAGGGTATACCCTATTGGCCGTTTTGAAAAATCGTTGTATTAAATCCAGAAAATTTCATTAATGAAATTTAAATCGAGGACTTCTTTAATTTTGAAATTCCTGTGGAAAAGTTAAAAACAAGTGCAAGGTTGACGTGATTAAATTTATTCAAAAGAAAGCCTATTTTTGGGAATTATTTTTTTTCAAAATATCAGCAATTTCTTGCAGGTATTGAGCTTCCATTGAGATTGGGGCAGTGGAAGCTTCTTTTTTAGGCATAATTTTATTGATACCTTTTACTAACAGGAATACAACAAAAGCAATAATTAGAAAATTGATAATGGAATTAATAAAGGCACCATACTTGAATGTTGCACTACCAACTTTAAAGGCAAGATCAGAAAAATCAATTTGTCCCAAGAAGATACCAATTAATGGATTAATTAAGTTATCAACTAATGACTTAACGATAGATGTAAAGGCAGCTCCAATAATGACACCAACTGCTAAGTCCATTACATTACCACGTGAAATAAACTCTTTGAATTCTTTTAACATACAAGTTTCTCCCTTAAATTTTTCAGCTTTTATAGTCATCAGTATTGGACTAGTCGTGCTAATGAAACTTTTGATTAACGGTTACTTTCTTATTAACGTAAGGTGACTTGGATTTAGTTTTGTCACGATGCTGCTTAATCAATAGAAAAATGCATGCACCAGCAATCAGTAGTAAGACAGGCCAAGATGTCAAAAAACGCCACAAAGCAATTAACAGCATTATTCCTAATATCCACCAAATCCATGAAGAAAAAAATTTATAGGTTGCCCAAATTATTATTAACGCTACCAATAAAATCATTTTTTTCCTCAATTGTCAAATCAAGTGCAACACTAAGAATCTATTCTTAGAAGTGGTCTAGTTGCTAAGCTAGTTCAGGCATTAGATCGGCTGGGCAGCGATAGTTCAATGACCGCCGTAGCCGGTTGTTT
>NZ_BTPW01000056.1:0-4069 GCF_036246185.1 Lactiplantibacillus paraxiangfangensis | reverse complement strand
TTCGTTCGGAATAGGTTATACTAGACAAAAGATCAGCTCCTAAAAGATGGGTTTGTGGTAAACACCATTTTAAAGGAAGCTGATCTTTTTTGTCCGAACAGCGTTCGGATTAATTTTACAATCTACCAATTACTAGATATGCCCAAAAGTTACTGGAATAGTCCCTCTAACGTCGATAAATTTGTTATAAAACCCATTAAAGAAGAATTAACTCCTTTGTTTAGAGGATTAACGGTTAGAAAAAAATATGGTAAAGGGCGTGGGAAACCAGTTATTGGCTATTCGTTTACCTGGAAACCCGAAAAGAAAGATGCCAATGATTTCTCACAAGGCCAATTACAAGATGAGCGTCAAAAGCTTTTTAATATTCAGCATAATGGTGAATTAACAGAGCAGGAAAAATGGCGCGCCATTGACAAGGTTAAAGGGTTAACTTTAGGCTCTACTGAGAAACAAGCATTGGCTGATAAACAGGCCGAGCACGATAAAAAAATAAGAGATCAAGCAAGACAAGAAGCACTTGCTGAACTCCGAAAGGGGTTTGGAAATAATGCCTAAAACAATTAGAGAACTTGCTGATGAATTGGGCGTTTCAAAGCAGGCTATATGGCAAAAGATAAAAAGAGATGCGTCAATCGATTTACGTCAATTTACATCAACAAAAGGTAATACTGTTTACGTTGATGTTGATGGGCAAAAAGCTATTAAAGCAATGTTCTCAAACAATTCGTCAACAAGATACCGTCAACAAAAAGATGATGTTGACGACAACAAAAAAGATGCGGTTGATGGACAAGATGAAGTGAAATTCCTTCGAAATTTAGTATCAGAAATTCAATCTGAAAAGAAAGAGTTACATAAGTTACTAGATCAGCAACAAAGATTGGCCTTACAGGACAAACAACTGCTCGAAGAATACAAAGCAGAAAACGACAGATTAAAAGTTCTCAAAATGCCCTCACAGGAAACAGAATTCAAACACTTAGACAATCAATATAAAGATGAAGTGAACGGGAACGCTCTTAAAGAGAAGTTGGAAAATTTGCAGGAACAAATCAAAGTTCAAAAAAGGATAGAAGAACAAGAAAAACCAAGAAAATGGTGGGGACTATGGCGAAAATAGATGATTCAGTTAAATTGACATCATTTAAAGGTAATTTATATGATGTGATGAAGTTAATCTTAGCTAAACGTGGGGTAAGTGTAGGACGAGCACGTAATCCTTTACCACATGTAGAAGATGATGAAATGGATCATGTTGAGGTAGTACGGCAACATATTGATGATGCAATTGCTGAATTTACTAAATAATAAAAAAACGCCGAGTCTCCTTAAAAGAGGCTCAGCGTTTTTTTAAATCTGTGACCAGACGTCCGCTCCCAAAGTAGGGAAGAGAGGTACGATGCGGCCTAGTTGTTCAGCTGTATATTGAAACTCAATTGCTGGTAATAAAACGTTAATTGCATCGGCAGCATGTTCACTAACTTCAGCTGCTCCTACAAGATGATGGTCTTGATCGTAAATCAAGGTGTTATCACCAATTGTTTCCTTATCAACTTGGCGGAACCATCCGTCAGGAAGATGATTAGTTTTAATGGTGTAATCAGGATTTTGCTGAGCTTCTTCGACGCTCATACCAACCTGTGCGATTTGTGGTGAGGTAAAGACAATGGTTGGGATGGGCGGATAGTTGATTGCGTCAGTAGTCTTTCCTGTGAAAAGTTGGGTTAAATAACTAGATTCAAAGATCGCAGTCGGGGTGAGCTTAGGCTGTTCTTTATCAAGCACATCACCAGAAGCATAGATGTTATCAATGTTAGTTTGAAGATGATCGTTAACTTCGATCCCGTTAGCATTGTAACTAACGCCTACTTCGTCTAATCCGATGTTTTCGATGTTAGGAATTCGTCCGGTAGCATCCAAAATCCAGTCGGTGGTGAGGGTTTCGTGATCGTTATAAGACACGGTAAAATGAGAACCGTCTTCCTCAAAACGATCCACCTGAGCGTTGTAAATGAACTTCACCCCTCGTTTTTCGAGGTCGGCAATGACTTGTTTTACGTAATCTTGATTAAATTTGCGCAACGCCCGATTATGGCGTAAAAGTACAGTGACGTTCGCGCCGGCAGCATTGGCAATCGTGGCAAATTCCATGCCGATATAGCCCGCGCCAATAATTACGATATTTTCAGGAAGCTGTTTGAGGTTCATAAAATCGGTACTGTCATGCGTAAGTTCTGAGCCCATAACATCTAGATGGTGGGGACGTAGCCCCGTTGCAATCACGATTTTGTCAGCGGTGTAGCGCTGTTGATCCACTTCGATGGTGTGAGCATCAACAAATTTTCCACGACCGTGAATAATTTCGATGTCAACAGAGTCGAGTAAACCAGTAATCATGTCCGGCAAGCCGTCGATGACTTCGTGTTCATGTTCTACATTGGCAGTCCAATCCAGCTTTAAGTCACCATTTACAATGCCATCAAGGCGTTCTTGGTGGCGTAAAAGTTGAACCGGGTTGTCCAGCGTAATTTTCGCGTTGCATCCACGGTTTGGACAAGTTCCCCCGATTTTGTCCGCTTCGATAATGGCGACTTTTTTACCACTATTAGCTAGTGGAACCGCCCCGTCGAAGGCACCATGCCCCGCGCCTAAGTACAAAACATCAAATTGATAACTTTCAGTCATTTAATTACCTCCATCCTAAATTTAGGTGAATAAATAATTACCATTGTTGGCACGAGCATAGCAGAGGATAGGTGCGAGTTGCAAGCGATTGCAACTGAAGAGAACAAAAAGCAATCCTTAACTTTAAATAAGGATTGCTAAAAAATATCTTACTAACGTTTTAATGATTTAATCGATAGCATTGAAATACCACCAATCAAGGAAAAAATAAATGAAACAATAAAAATTCCAGAATAACCAAAAAGACTTATGACGGCAGCGGCTAAAACGGGTGCGATAGCTTGTGTAATTGTATTACCTAAGTTGTAAACACCTAAGAAAAATGCAACACGATTTTGATCGGGGATAACTTTTAAGTTTAATAAATTATCAAGTGCGTTCCATAAGCCCATTCCTAAACCGGCAGCTAAGGCGTAAAGAATAATACCAGTATTATTTCTTAAGAAGAACAGGGAGAGACCTGCAATTGCTAATAAGATAGTTGAGAGACCTACTGGTAATTTCAGTATTTTAAATTTATTAGATAGTGGCCCAGCGACTAATCCCATCAAAATGCCAAAAATAAGCATAATCATGTTAACAAGTTGGATAGAAGATTGAGTTTGATTACCACGATGAAGAAAGTCGGTCATTATATATAAAATGTATCCTGTAATTGCAAAGTTTCCAACTCCCTGAAACATTTTTCCTATAAGAGCTAGGTAGTAGTCGCGCCAATTTGCCAAGAAGGAAAAATTAACTTTACATTTTTTAAAGAAAACTTTTCTTTCTTTTTAGTTGAGGTTTCATCTAAATTAGAAGGCTCATGGACAATCAAAGTTGCAATTAATACGCCAGCAAATGTGAATATACCAAAGACTATAAATCCTAGTCGAAACTGGCTAAGGAACAAAGCACCGATAACGTTAAATCCGTTATTACCTAAAGCCATGCCTAGACCACCATAAGCAGAAGAAGCAGTCCCCTTTCCATCTTCAGGTGCAAAGGATAATCCAGATTTAAAAAGCCAAGAGCTAAAAAAGCCCAACAAACTTTACAACAATAATCGTAAAAAGCGCCTAGAAATAGGCTTTTTTTCATGTTTCGACGTTTGAGAAACGCATTCTAAGTCCAGTTTTTATTAATAAATGGGTTAATGTCCGCTAAATGAATATATAAACTGCGTCATAACTTAACAGTTGTGGCCTGTTTTTTGATGCTGTATAATTAAAGGGTTAGAACCGTGTCATTACTTAATGACATAAGTAAGGAGAGAAAAAGATGAAATATGGCTATGCGCGGGTCAGTACCACTGATCAAAAATTAGCAAATCAAATTGAGTTACTAAAATTGGCAGGAGCAGAAAAAATCTTTCAGGAAAAGTTTACCGGCACAACTACTG
>NZ_BTPW01000055.1:0-5018 GCF_036246185.1 Lactiplantibacillus paraxiangfangensis | reverse complement strand
CCTCTTTTTATCATAACCGAATAATAAAGGTTTCCTTTTAAAAGACAGATCAATCCTATTACTCTGAGCATAAGCAGAGCCTTTGAACGTATTAAATTAACGGTTCAAAGTTAGGATATCAATCATTAGGAAGCCTCCATTCATAAAAGTTAATTCAAGTATAACAAATTGCCTTGATTTGTCAAATAGCTGTTTTGATAATATATCTTGTCATATGTTACTTAGCAAAAGGACTTTCATTGCTCGCTCCATAATCTGGCCCGTTTGTTGAATTACTCTTTAATAAAATAATTTTTCCGTTCCCAATTCCACATTGCAATAATAGAAAAGCCATCTTCATCTTCTTTTTCTTCATCATCAGTCATAAAATCTGTATCTTTTACAATAAAATCGTCCGAGATACTATCGTAATAGAATTTAAATGCACCTATTTTTGAATCAGAAAACTGAAAATCATTAATAAAAAAGGCAAAAATGCCACCAAATATTTTATCCAAAAAAGGCTCAGCAAAAAGGGAAAACAAAAAAACGCAAAACGTAATAGAAAAAGGTATCCAAAATGCAGTTTTATTTCTGTTTTTCATCTCTAATCTCCTTATCGTTCAATATTTCGCCCGTTTCTTTATCAATATCGCCCCTGCCGTATCTTCGTTCTTGATAGACTGCGTCAAAATATAGCCTTACCAAGGCAGTATGCGCACGCAAAACGGAGTTAATTATTTTCATACTAGGAAGCCCATACTCATTACCATGAACTCTAACAAAACGCTTCAATTCACGTATATTAGCTATCCCATATTCATCAATCAAATCACAGACAGTATTCAACATATCGTCTTTATCTTCCACATCAAGCGATATATATCTATCAATATCAAAATTATTAATCAGCGTAATATCTTGTTTATTATATTTATGCTTTTTCTTCTCGATAGCGTCTTTCGACTCATGAGTAAGATATAAATACATACTTGTCATACTTCTGATGACTATTTGTACTTTAGCAATACTCTGATCGCCTAGAAGCTGTTTAATTTTGTACCGAACACTATCAGCAGTAACTGGGTTTTTAGCCACATAGACAACATGATAATGTGGCTTTTTAAAATCTTGTCCTGGCACAGTACTTTTATCTTTATCATGCAATGGACTAACAGCAATTGGGACACCAATTAATTCCAATTTCGACTTCCAATCTTCTGGAATAGATTCGGGATATAACAAAAAGGTGAAGTATCTTGATTTGTCTTTTGCCATAATGGTAGAATAACCTTGTTAGAACAACAATGTTTAGCGGAAACTTTCGTCTTGCCCAAGCCGAGTTTTCGCTTATTTTTTTTGTTCTAATTCCTTTCTTGAATAATCTTCTAAAGCTAAAGCTAAAATCGCAGACTTGGAAAAACCTTTTTCTTTCGCAAGTTTTTCCAAAGTAGAATACTGGTCTTCAGTTAAACTGACCGTAATTCTTTTTTTATTTGTAGCCATATTTTTTACTCCAAACTAAATTAATTTTAAGTACACCACTATTATGCGTTTTTGCAACATTATTGTCAACAATATGTGCTAGAAACCTCTATTTTGCTAAAAACTCGCTAAAAACTCGCCAAAAACTCGCCGAGATATAAAACTCTGTAACCATTGATATCAAAGGCTTAAAATCACTTTTTTATCAAAATTGGCACTCGGCACTTAAAAGGGGGGTCGTAGTACGGGAGCGAAAATCGCTCCCTGCCCCCTGATTTTCAAAATTTTTATTCCACTCAAACCAAAATATGGGCTCCGCCCAAACCCGCAAGCTGTGTCAGCTTGACCCCATAAATGAGCGGGAGCTCCCGCTCAAACTCACCCCGCACTCGCCGTGGGGCAGGCAAAAAAAGCAGGTGTGCTTTTCTTTGCATGCGCAAAAGTGTTTTATCCGCTAGTCTATCAACTCCTTAAAGCCTCAAAAAAGGGGCTAACTGCTAAAGCAGCAAGCCCCTTTAATTCGATTTACCGTTGACAGACACAAAGTTAACTACGTTCAATCTAGTGAGATGTTAAATTAAGCTCTTAAACGCCATTTTAAGCCCATATAAGTGTTTTAAAGATGTGGACCGCCTAATTCATCAGATTTATGCCTGTCGAATTCCTGTGAGCTTTCAGGGGCTTTTTTAGACGGTTCTTTTAGTCCTGCACGCTCTAGCCACTTTTCAGGTAAATTAATACCTAGTTTTTTGTGTAGAAACTCATCAACATTGCGCACAATGTCTTGAAGTGTTCCGACTAACTTTCGCAAACGAACATTTTCTCTTTCGAGGTCATTATATTCCCACGTTGTTCTAGTCAGTTTATCTCCTAACGAGTCGGCTTCACGCCTTGCTCTAGCATGCATTTGATTGTAATTATCACTAAAAGACGCCCGTTGTTCCAAATCAGCGAGATCAGATTTATCAACCGTGACTTTATTTTTATTCATCAAGGTGGGTTTACTAGCAATTTTTTTGTTATCCCGTGGCTTGATTTCATCAAGCTGTTTTTTTGTATGTGCAAGCTTTACTTGTGTCTCTTGTTTTTCGGTCTCTATTTTTTTCAATTCTTCCCGCATAGCTTTGTATTCGGGTACTGATAAGTTCTTACGCTCTTTATTTTTGTTGCCACGTTCAACATCAAAGCCATTTTCTTTGAGGTACTGTGGGAATTCCTCTTGAATACGTTGTAAGGCTTCACGATTGAATATACGCTTAGCTGAGAGCTTTTTATCATTATCAAAGGGCACAATGCCCATATGCATGTGTGGGGTCTTTTCGTCCATATGAACGACTGCATAGCGAATATTTTCGTCACCATAGTTATCTGCAAAATATTGTTTGGCTGTTTCAAAATATTTGCGGGTTTCGGCTTCGTCTAATTGCTCAAAAAAATCTTTGTCACTGGTTAGAATCCATTCATTGACTAAAACAGCGTCTTTGCGAACTGCCCGCTTACTCGCTTTGTTTTCGTTGATATAGGCTTCAATATCCGTTTTAAAATTATCAGTGCGCCCAACCACCAAATCATAATTCAGGTGGGAGCGGGAAACATCAATATCTTCGTTGCTGTGATTAGTCGTTTTCCGTTGGTCATGATTGCCAATGCCGACTAAATTATCAGCTTTTAATTTCGTCATTCTAGCCACTGCAAAACTCATTGTATGCACCTCATTTCGGAGTTATCTTCCAAGTAAAGTATAACACACTATACTTTACATTCGTAAAGGTGTGCTCTCCGAGGGTCAAAGCAAGAACCTGGCTTGTGCCAGATTCCCAAAGTCAAAAGCAAAAAAATAACCGCTGCTGCCGTTTCTTTTTCCTAGTAACAGAAATGAGATTTTCACCTTTGCGCTTTTCCGCAACGGTTGCAAATTCATTCCCAAGATCAAGTAAAAAAACCATGGGCTTTGCCCAAACCCACGAGGGAAAAATTTCCCCTCGACCCCCTCCAAAAAACTCCCCCAACCCCCTCACTTTTTGAGGGGGCTCCCTCGCCGGTTGGCAGGACAAAACAAAGTTTTGTCAATGCCGAGAGGGTGGAAAATCAGTGGCTCGTATCAACTCCTTAAATTCCTTCCGCTTTGCTCCAGTCAGACATTTACCGTTGACACTTCCCGTTTATCTTTCCTTCTGGCCAAATAAAAAAAGAGTAGCCGTAGCCACTCTTAATTTTACTTATTCAACAATCGCGCCCGATTGCGGCATACTTAAAAATAATCTCAATATTTTTTTGATCTTCTATTCCTCGATTATTCCATATCCTTCTGGTGCAGGAATCCCATGTTCTGCAGAACGACTGACTGATTCCCACTCTTTCCATGTAGATATACGTTTTTCTGCATTTTCAACAGCTAAATCATAAACAAGGCTTCCTAGAATCAATCGGAGAGGCGGATTCTCACTATTAACCAGTTTCATTATAGCTTCGGCAGCCAACTTAGGGTCACTATCAACTGATTCGGTTGAGTTTTGTTGAGCCAACTTCTCACGTAATGAATCATACTCTTTGTTCTGTGTGGTAAAACTCATTTTTAAGTATAGATTCGTCCAATAGCCTCCGGGTTCAACGATAGATACCTTTACACCAAAATGTGCAGCTTCTTGTGCTAATGCCTCGCTAAATCCTTCTAAAGCAAATTTGCTAGCACTATAGATTCCCGACATTGGACCAGTAATCAGTCCACCAATACTAGATATCTGTATAATATGACCTGATCCTTGTGTCCGTAAGTACGGCATAGCTGCTTGACAAATCCAAATTGCACCATAGAAATTAGTCTCCATTTGACTTCTAACTTCATCTTCACTAAATTCTTCAATCATTCCCAATACCATATTTCCTGCATTGTTAATGACAATATCGATCCTTCCAAAATGTTTAATGGCAGTTTCCACTGTAGTAAAAACAGCACTTCTATCAGTAACATCAAGACTTAACGGAAGTAACATTCCTTCAAACTGGTATTTTAACTCATTAAGTTTTTCAATATTTCTAGCAACACCAACAACCTTATCTCCTGACTCTAGTACTTTTTTAGTGAACTCGTATCCTAGTCCACTGCTCGCTCCTGTAATAAACCATACTCGTGTATTTTCTACGTTACTAAATGTCATAAATAATTTCCTCCATTAATCATGTAATATTTAGGTAGCATTTGATACCTATTATTTGAAGTAAGCCAAATAAGTATAAAACTTATCAAAATAAAAAACATAGGCAACTGCCTATGCTCTAGAATATTGAAATATAGAAATTCCAATTGGATTCATCATTACTTAATAAAATTACAAATATGATATCAATATCATAGATGAACCAGTTTCTACGATATTACATGGGGACTTCCACTTTTTTAAAAAAGAAAAAGAGGAAGATATATCTCCCTCTTTTTATCATAACCGAATAATAAAGGTTTCCTTTTAAAAGACAGATCAATCCTATTACTCTGAGCATAAGCAGAGCCTTTGAACGTATTAAATTAACGGTTCAAAGTTAGGATATCAATCATT
>NZ_BTPW01000054.1:2074-5318 GCF_036246185.1 Lactiplantibacillus paraxiangfangensis | reverse complement strand
GCATGGCAACGTCCTACCCTCGCAGGGAGCGATCCCCCAACTACTCTCGGCGCTAAGAAGCTTAACTTCTGTGTTCGACATGGGAACAGGTGTATCCTTCTCGCCATCGTCGCCACACTACTGAGAACTTGTGCCCTCAAAACTAGCTAATATCAAATATACTTCACATGAACCTGAACACCAATTACTTGGTTAAGTCCTCGACCGATTAGTATTAGTCCGCTTCATGCGTCACCGCACTGCCACTTCTAACCTATCTACCTGATCATCTTTCAGGGGTCTTACTTCCATAAAGGAATGGGAAATCTCATCTCGAGGTCTGTTTCACACTTAGATGCTTTCAGCGTTTATCAGATCCATACGTAGCTACCCAGCGATGCGCCTGGCGGCACAACTGGTACACCAGAGGTATGTCCATCCCGGTCCTCTCGTACTAAGGACAGATCCTCTCAAATTTCCTACGCCCGCGACGGATAGGGACCGAACTGTCTCACGACGTTCTGAACCCAGCTCGCGTACCGCTTTAATGGGCGAACAGCCCAACCCTTGGGACCGACTACAGCCCCAGGATGCGATGAGCCGACATCGAGGTGCCAAACCTCCCCGTCGATGTGGACTCTTGGGGGAGATAAGCCTGTTATCCCCAGGGTAGCTTTTATCCGTTGAGCGATGGCCCTTCCATACGGTACCACCGGATCACTAAGCCCGACTTTCGTCCCTGCTCGACCTGTCTGTCTCGCAGTCAAGCTCCCTTGTGCCTTTACACTCTGCGAATGATTTCCAACCATTCTGAGGGAACCTTTGGGCGCCTCCGTTACTTTTTAGGAGGCGACCGCCCCAGTCAAACTGCCCACCTGACACTGTCTCCCACCACGCTAAGTGGTGCGGGTTAGAGTGGTCATACAGCGAGGGTAGTATCCCACCAACGCCTCCACCGAAACTAGCGTTCCGGTTTCTATGGCTCCTACCTATCCTGTACAAGCTGTACAAACACTCAATATCAAGCTACAGTAAAGCTCCATGGGGTCTTTCCGTCCTGTCGCGGGTAGTCCGCATCTTCACGGACAATATAATTTCACCGAGTCTCTCGTTGAGACAGTGCCCAGATCGTTACGCCTTTCGTGCGGGTCGGAACTTACCCGACAAGGAATTTCGCTACCTTAGGACCGTTATAGTTACGGCCGCCGTTTACTGGGGCTTCAATTCTGAGCTTCGCCGAAGCTAACCCATCCTTTTAACCTTCCAGCACCGGGCAGGCGTCAGCCCCTATACGTCATCTTACGATTTTGCAGAGACCTGTGTTTTTGATAAACAGTCGCCTGGGCCTATTCACTGCGGCTAATCTTGCGATTAGCACCCCTTCTCCCGAAGTTACGGGGTCATTTTGCCGAGTTCCTTAACGAGAGTTCACTCGCTCACCTTAGGATTCTCTCCTCGACTACCTGTGTTGGTTTGCGGTACGGGTAGTTAAATACTCACTAGAAGCTTTTCTCGGCAGTGTGACATCAGACGCTTCGCTACTAAATTTCGCTCCCCATCGCAACTTGTCCTTAAAGTGAAAAGCATTTGACTCTTCACAAGACTTGTTGTTTGGACATTCTAATCCAACAGAATGCACATCTTAGCCTACTGCGTCCCTCCATCGTTCAAACGCATTTAACTAGTACAGGAATCTCAACCTGTTATCCATCGTCTACGCCTCTCGGCCTCGACTTAGGTCCCGACTAACCCTGGGAGGACGAGCCTTCCCCAGGAAACCTTAGTCATTCGGTGGATAGGATTCTCACCTATCTTTCGCTACTCATACCGGCATTCTCACTTCTAAGCGCTCCACAAGTCCTTACGATCTTGCTTCACCGCCCTTAGAACGCTCTCCTATCACGCGACCTAATGGTCGCATCCACGGTTTCGGTAGTATGCTTAGCCCCGGTACATTTTCGGCGCAGGATCACTCGACTAGTGAGCTATTACGCACTCTTTAAATGGTGGCTGCTTCTGAGCCAACATCCTAGTTGTCTATGCAACTCCACATCCTTTTCCACTTAGCATACATTTAGGGACCTTAACTGGTGGTCTGGGCTGTTCCCCTTTCGACGGTGGATCTTATCACTCATCGTCTGACTCCCGGATATGAATCAATGGCATTCGGAGTTTATCTGAATTCAGTAACCCAAGACGGGCCCCTAGTCCAAATAGTGCTCTACCTCCATGATCCTTAATCCGAGGCTAGCCCTAAAGCTATTTCGGAGAGAACCAGCTATCTCCAAGTTCGTTTGGAATTTCACCGCTATCCACACCTCATCCCAGCAATTTTCAACTTACACGGGTTCGGTCCTCCAGTGCGTTTTACCGCACCTTCAACCTGGACATGGATAGGTCACCTGGTTTCGGGTCTACAACCTCGTACTAAAAACGCCCATTTCAGACTCGCTTTCGCTACGGCTCCGACTTTTAAGTCTTAACCTTGCACGGGATCGTAACTCGCCGGTTCATTCTACAAAAGGCACGCCATCACGCATTAACGCGCTCTGACTTATTGTAGGCACATGGTTTCAGGAACTATTTCACTCCCCTTCCGGGGTGCTTTTCACCTTTCCCTCACGGTACTGGTTCACTATCGGTCACTAGGTAGTATTTAGCCTTGGGAGATGGTCCTCCCGGATTCCGACGGAATTTCACGTGTTCCGCCGTACTCAGGATACTGAACTGAGGGAGCTTGATTTAATCTACTGGGCTATCACCATCTATGGCGGATTTTCCCAAATCCTTCGACTATCAAACTCTTTGGTAACTCAAATGTTCAGTCCTACAACCCCAGAGTGCAAGCACTCTGGTTTGGGCTGTTCCCCGTTCGCTCGCCGCTACTTAGGGAATCGAAATTTCTTTATTTTCCTGCTGCTAATGAGATGTTTCAGTTCACAGCGTTTACCTTCAACTAGACTATGAATTCATCTAGTGATAACAGTTGATTAAAACTGCTGGGTTTCCCCATTCGGAAATCTCCGGATCATAGCTTACGTACAGCTCCCCGAAGCATATCGGTGTTAGTCCCGTCCTTCATCGGCTCCTAGTGCCAAGGCATTCACCATGCGCCCTTGTTAACTTAACCTTATTTCCTAACGGAAATACGATTAATTGAGTTTAGCGATTAAACTTCTTTTAAAAAACTCAAAAAACGCGGTGTTCTCGGTTTCATTATGAAAAAATATATTTGATATTATCTAGTTTTCAAAGAACAAGTTTG
>NZ_BTPW01000054.1:0-1721 GCF_036246185.1 Lactiplantibacillus paraxiangfangensis | reverse complement strand
AGTTTGAGAGTTAGACCTCTCAAAACTAAACAAAGTTTCGACTAATGTGTAGGTTTCCGTAATATTCCTTAGAAAGGAGGTGATCCAGCCGCAGGTTCTCCTACGGCTACCTTGTTACGACTTCACCCTAATCATCTGTCCCACCTTAGGCGGCTGGTCCCCGAAGGTTACCCCACCGACTTTGGGTGTTACAAACTCTCATGGTGTGACGGGCGGTGTGTACAAGGCCCGGGAACGTATTCACCGCGGCATGCTGATCCGCGATTACTAGCGATTCCGACTTCATGTAGGCGAGTTGCAGCCTACAATCCGAACTGAGAATGGCTTTAAGAGATTAGCTTGCTCTCGCGAGTTCGCAACTCGTTGTACCATCCATTGTAGCACGTGTGTAGCCCAGGTCATAAGGGGCATGATGATTTGACGTCATCCCCACCTTCCTCCGGTTTGTCACCGGCAGTCTCACCAGAGTGCCCAACTTAATGCTGGCAACTGATAATAAGGGTTGCGCTCGTTGCGGGACTTAACCCAACATCTCACGACACGAGCTGACGACAACCATGCACCACCTGTATCCACGTCCCCGAAGGGAACGCCTGATCTCTCAGGTTAGCGTAGTATGTCAAGACCTGGTAAGGTTCTTCGCGTAGCTTCGAATTAAACCACATGCTCCACCGCTTGTGCGGGCCCCCGTCAATTCCTTTGAGTTTCAGCCTTGCGGCCGTACTCCCCAGGCGGAATGCTTAATGCGTTAGCTGCAGCACTGAAGGGCGGAAACCCTCCAACACTTAGCATTCATCGTTTACGGTATGGACTACCAGGGTATCTAATCCTGTTTGCTACCCATACTTTCGAGCCTCAGCGTCAGTTACAGACCAGACAGCCGCCTTCGCCACTGGTGTTCTTCCATATATCTACGCATTTCACCGCTACACATGGAGTTCCACTGTCCTCTTCTGCACTCAAGTTTTCCAGTTTCCGATGCACTTCTTCGGTTAAGCCGAAGGCTTTCACATCAGACTTAAAAAACCGCCTGCGCTCGCTTTACGCCCAATAAATCCGGACAACGCTTGCCACCTACGTATTACCGCGGCTGCTGGCACGTAGTTAGCCGTGGCTTTCTGGTTAAATACCGTCAATACCTGAACAGTTACTCTCAGATATGTTCTTCTTTAACAACAGAGTTTTACGAGCCGAAACCCTTCTTCACTCACGCGGCGTTGCTCCATCAGACTTTCGTCCATTGTGGAAGATTCCCTACTGCTGCCTCCCGTAGGAGTTTGGGCCGTGTCTCAGTCCCAATGTGGCCGATTACCCTCTCAGGTCGGCTACGTATCATTGCCATGGTGAGCCGTTACCTCACCATCTAGCTAATACGCCGCGGGACCATCCAAAAGTGATAGCCGAAGCCATCTTTCAAACTCAGACCATGCGGTCCGAGTTGTTATGCGGTATTAGCATCTGTTTCCAGGTGTTATCCCCCACTTCTGGGCAGGTTTCCCACGTGTTACTCACCAGTTCGCCACTCACTCAAATGTAAATCATGATGCAAGCACCAATCAATACCAGAGTTCGTTCGACTTGCATGTATTAGGCACGCCGCCAGCGTTCGTCCTGAGCCAGGATCAAACTCTCAAATTAATGATGAGTTCTAAAAAAGCTCATTTAAAAAGTTGGTTCAAATTTATTAATTGTTTTCACGAATTGACTTCGCAAATGTTTTT
>NZ_BTPW01000053.1:0-5658 GCF_036246185.1 Lactiplantibacillus paraxiangfangensis | reverse complement strand
GTAATGAACGCTTTAATCGGAATTTACGTTATTTTTATCCTAAGGGGACTCGTTTTGAGCACATTAGTGCTCAAGATTTAACGACGACGTTACTCCAAATTAACCAGCGACCGCTTAAAATACTCGATTGGCAAACACCGTATCAGGTTATGCTGACAAATTTGTCCAAAAATTCGGATTAAATTTGCAATCTACCTTATAAGTGTCATTCACACTATCTCTTGTAGGATCTCCTTATTAGACAAGCAAATTAAAATGTGGAATAATACTGTTGTAACAAATACATTATGGGAGGTTATATTATGAGTCTAGATGACAAAATTGATAGCACCAAAGATAAGGTAAGTGGAAAAGCTAAAGAAGTTGAAGGCAAGGTTACGAACGACAAGGCCCGCGAAGCTGAAGGTAAGGGTCAAGGTATTCTAGGTAAGGCTAAAGATAAACTGTCAGATTCCAAAGATGCTGTTAAAGATACGGTTGATAACGTAAAGGAAAAGTTAGATAAAGACGATAAATAAATTATCATTTTTAAGAAGACCAAAATCTGGTCTTCTTTTATTTTTTCACGCTTGTTACCCTGTTTTTTCTCCACACTGTAATACGCGGCTTATGTGGTCGCTGCGGCTTTTTACGTTACCACCGTCCATCTTTAAGCTGATGTTCTAAGTCACCCAAGCAACGTGTCTCTGTGCGACTGACAAGGCCAAATCTGCTATTTACCATCTGGCCCATGCCGGCCACCTCCAAATTTTGGGCAAAATAAAAACGCCACGCTATTTAGCACGACGTCTATTATCCTTACACCATCTTATCGAGCCGAGCACCCGCCTGTGCCCACTCCGGAAACTCATACCCGTATTTACTATGAATTAATCATGATATCGCCACCTCCTGACCATATGCAAAAAAAACAGTGATTAGCTGAACTTTTCGATAAATCTATTAAAAGTTTCCGTAGTCCCATTTGCAATTAGTACAACTAAAGCTTCATAGCTAATTTATCAAATTCTTGTATATCAATACCCGTTGCTCCAATTAAATCAAGAATAATCTCCTTTGCTAAGTCTTTACTATAGGAATTTAATTGTTCTGTGAAATCTGGCTCTTCACTTTCATACAGGCCATTGAGCAGTGGAATAATGTAACTATAGATATACACTATTAGTGGATATTCTTTTAATTCCACCAAAACGGTATCAGTTATCCCATCGCTAACCATTTTAGATTTTCTCGTATCAACAACAATTTGATTATGAACATCAACTTTAAAATATACCTTGTTACCACGCTCAGTTAACTCCATTCCGACACTTCTCAATGGAAACTGTCGGGCGATATGCATCTTTAAGACTGATAAATCAGTAATATTAGGTGAGCGACCAATTATCATATCTTGCAAATCATCTCGTTGAATTGTTCCCGAGAACGCATTCATTGCTGGCAATCCAATATCAGAATTAATTTGCCTGTTGTTTCGATCATATTTCCAAAACATCCAAGCAAAAAAGTTATCTTCAAGATAATCAGTACATTCAACATTGTCGTTGCCAATCAATTGAAGGATTTGGTCAACTCTAGTTTTGTCACTAGTGAATATAGCAACATATACTGCATCATCTACCTTTTACCAAGCAATTGATGAAATGCTAGCTAACGCTAGTCCTAGTGATAAATTGTCTAAACGCTTGCAAGCAATCTTTGCCCAAGCATCTATTTCTCGGCGTGATATGTTGGGTGCAATGATTGGCGCCGGTATGAATATTGCTCCTATGTCAATAAATGGCACATCTTTTTCTAAACACTCGTTCTAATTCTGTCGGAATTAAACCAACTGATGTAATTTGAGGTTCGGATTACCAAGTCCTCAAAATTGGAAAAAGTTGTTTGAAAGGCAAACTCTCTCTTCAACAATGAGTGAAAAGCTTCAATTGGCCCATTATCATAAGGATAACCTTGTTTTGAGTATGAGTGGCTAATCTGATGCCGTTCAAGTAAAGTTTCAACTTCGTTGCTGGTGTACTGTGAACCCATGTCAGAGTGAAAATATTGTGGCTTTTGATGACATTCAAGCGCCTGATTAATCGTTTCTACAACTAACGTCGCCTCCATCTGACGACCAATCTTGAAAGCAAGAACTTGATGAACCTTTGGTTCGTAAATAGAACTGAGATAAACCCAGGTTCCTGGACGTAATTCCAAATAAGTAATGTCAGCACGCCATATCCTTGCATTGGGCTGGTGCTTGATTAAATTGGGGCGTTGTGAATGATCCACATGAGTGCCAGGTTTTTTAAATCGCCGATTCATTAAAGAGTGAATCTCCATTTCCCTCATTAATCGTAAAATTCGTTTTGACCCAACACAGATGCCTGACTTGCGAAGCACCATCGTTATTCGTGGATAACCATAGGCACGATAATTATTTTCCCAAATCAATTCAATTTTTTCTTTGAGCTGATTATCAACACGTTCGTGTTGACTAGGTTGATATCTTTTCCAATGGTAATAGGTGCTGCGCGGTAATTTCAGTGCCGAAAGAATAATTGATAAGCGGTGTCGCAATAACTGATCTTCTATGAAGACAAGGCAATTAATTCGTCCTAATGCTTTCCCAGTAACACCGCCGCAGCTTTTAAAATTTCAAGTTCCTCCTTTAATCGCTGATTTTCCCTTTGAAGTTGTTTGAATTCTTTGGACGTTACTTCAGTACCGTCTTCTAGCTCAACTGATTTAGCGCCTTTAACCCAATTCCGAATTGAATCGGCTGAAGGACCGTATTCCTTGGATAATTCATCGGATCGTCGTCCCGCTTTAACCATCTCCACAATGGACTTTTTTAAGTCCTCTTCATAACGTGTAACCATAAATAAAAATGCTCCTATGATGATATTTTACCAAACTAGCAAAACTAGTCCGGAATCTCATCATAAGAGCATGTATACTTGTGTATAGTAAGTTTGCTGAACTGCAACAAATACAGGAGGAACAAATGTTTTTAGCAATTAGAGAGATTAAAAAAGAAAAACTACGGTACGGCTTGATTCTAACAGTCGTCGTCTTAATCAGTTATTTGATTTTCATTTTAAGTGCCCTGGCGCTCGGGCTGGCAACAGCTAACACCGCTGCGGTGGACAGCTGGCAGTCTAAGTCCTTTGTAATGACCAAAGACGCTAATGGCAATGCCGGACAGTCATTACTGACAACGAAACAGGTGGATCAGTTAAGCGACGACAAAACCGCAACACTTGGCATTACACCAGTTAATATGAAAATTGGCGGAAAACGTGAATCCGCACAATTCGTTGGGATGAATAACGACGAGTACATCGCTAAAAACCTACAATTAACCAAGGGGCACTTGCCAAAGGCAGCTAACGAAGTCGTCCTCGCTGACTCAGTTGATAAGGATATTTACGGTATGGGGGATAAAATTTCGATTGGGTTATCTGATACGAAATATAAAATCGTGGGTTATGCGAAAAATGCCACGTATAACACCGCACCTGTTATTTATGGCGCGTTAGCGCAATGGCGTGTCATTAAGGGCGTGTCAGATCAATTCCAAGGTAGCGTAGTTACTTCAAAAACGTCACAATCGGTCGATGATAAAGCATTAAAGACTTATTCATACCAAGCCTTTATCAATAAATTGCCAGGTTATACACCGCAAAAAGCGACGTTTGGTCTCATGATTGGCTTCCTGATTGTCATTTCATTGATTGTGATTACCATCTTCCTCTACATTCTAACGGTTCAAAAATTGCCTAACTTGGCAGTTTTGCGTGCACAAGGCATTCCAAATCGTTTCTTGGCCCAAAATACGTTATTTGAGACGTTCTTTATTATGGCAACTGGTATCGTCGTTGGTGCTGTACTATCGGCATTAACTGAATTTGGGATTCCAGATAGCGTACCAATGGCATTTGATTGGGGATTGATGGGACTCATTGCGGCCGGATTGATGGTAACCGGGTTACTGGGTGCAATCATTCCGATTCGTGTGATTAGTAAGATTGATCCGGTATCAGTAATTGGAGGTTAAAAAGATGCGTGAAGAAAAACTAGCCCTTGAACACGTGACGAAACAATTTGGTCAGAAAACTAATTTAGTTACGGCACTAGAAGACGTCAGTTTAGCGTTTAAAGCTGGTGAGGTGTCGCTTATCATTGGTCCTTCAGGATCTGGTAAAAGTACCTTGCTAACCATTTTAGGCGGGTTACAGACACCAACAGACGGCTCAGTTCGTTTGAATGGTCACGACATCAGTGATTTGAGTACCAAAGAAGCCGAAAAAACACGACTTGAACAAATCGGTTTCGTCTTACAGGCGTACAATCTCGTGCCATATTTAACCGTAGCAGACCAATTCAAACTTGTTGACCAGGTGAAGCCTAACAATAACCTCAGTCAAGATGGATTTGACAAAATTATTGAAACGCTAGGCATTCAAAAATTATTAAACAAATACCCTGGCGAATTGTCTGGCGGTCAACAACAGCGCGTTGCAATTGCCCGTGCGTTGTATACAGACCCGGCGATCATCCTAGCCGATGAACCTACGGCAGCATTAGATACGGCACGTGTCAAAGAAGTTGGCCAACTTTTTGCTAATATTGCGCATGACGAGGAAAAAGCAGTCGTCATCGTCACGCACGATGATCGTCTGCGAGAGTTTTCTGATAATGTCTACAAAATTGTCGACGGAAAACTATCTAATACGGACTGATTAACACACTTGCTCTTATGCTGATATTCCGGACTAGTTTTTCTCGTTTGGTAAAATATCATCATAAGAGCAATAGATTATTTAGTTATGTTTTTGTCGAGCTTGCATTTTTGCTAGTCCGCTTGTAGCAAGGGTTTCAGCCCAATATAATAACTAAAATTTATAAGGTTACTTTTCAAATGTGTTGATTATCCATTGCAGAGAAAAGAACACAATAAAAATGATAAGAATAGGAAGCAGTCTAGCCAGCCAAATATTGATGTTTGGATATTGTGACAGAGTATGATAGAGCCATTGGGCAATTATAAAAGCGCCCAATCCGCTGACGATTTATTTGATGTTTTTATACATGTTATTTCTCCAATATATTCATACTAATATAGTACCTATAATACCATTAAACAAAAAAACAGCCCCTATTATCTATCCACTAGATAACGGGGGCTGTTTTATAGGGGCGATTAAAAGGCACAAATAACCCCTCAAAAACGTTGTTAAAATAGCCCCCAATATCTACATTATAGATATTGGGGGCTATTTTAATTTATTTTTTTATAAGTGCCCCTAAACTATAGCTATTGATTCAAGATTTCATGGGAGCCAGTTGCAACCAATAACAAAATCAATTCATCATGATCTAGCTGATAAATAACAATCCAGTTGTCATAATTTTTACCATAGTTGCCATATCTGGCAGGGTGAAATTCACGATAGCCACGCCAATTTCCTTTTAATGGTAGATTGCAAATTTAATCCGAATTTTTGGACAAATTTGTCAGCATAACCTGATACGGTGTTTGCCAATCGAGTATTTTAAGCGGTCGCTGGTTAATTTGGAGTAACGTCGTCGTTAAATCTTGAGCACTAATGTGCTCAAAACGAGTCCCCTTAGGATAAAAATAACGTAAATTCCGATTAAAGCGTTCATTAC
>NZ_BTPW01000052.1:4211-5920 GCF_036246185.1 Lactiplantibacillus paraxiangfangensis | reverse complement strand
CAGTAGTTGTGCCAGTAAACTTTTCCTGAAAGATTTTTTCTGCTCCTGCCAATTTTAGTAACTCAATTTGATTTGCTAATTTCTGATCAGTGGTACTGACCCGCGCATAGCCATATTTCATCTTTTTATCTCCTTACTTATGTCATTAAGTAATGACACGGTTCTAACCCTTTAATTATACAGTATCAAAAAAGAGGCCACAACTGTTAAGTTGTGACCTGACTTGTTCTATCTAAACACTTTACTCATTATATATTCAAGACGTCCAAAAAATTGCATCTAATATATCTAAGCCCTTTAACGGGGAGACACTTTGATACTTGCAACGCTCGATTAATTACTTGGGTATACAAAATGATTATTGTCACGAGCCAAAAATAATCTTAATGTTTAAATTTGCTTCACTTCAATAAAAGACCGGTCTGCTCAAACCCAAGGGTTTTAACGGACCGATCTTTATTTACGTTAAGGCATCTTTACTTACTTTGAAAAACTTTTAATTTATCTTAGCCAGTTGTTGTGACAAAGTTTCCACTTGTTTAGTCAACTTCTCCAAATCGTGACTTTGGTTGAAAGTTTTTAAATTTTCTTGCACTTGCCGAACACCTTCCTGGACCCTTTCTTGGCCATTAACAGTCAAAGATAGCCAAACAACTCGTCGATCATTTGGATTCACTTGTGATTGAATTAAATTATCTTGAATCAATCGCCAAGTATTCCTGGAAATTAGTGTGCGCGTGACCGTGAATGCATCAGATAATTCACTAGCAGTAGCTTGCCCATGTTGTTCAAGATAGACTAATATTCCCCACTCACGCATTGAAAAGTCAGTTTTGGCCAGTCCTTGCACTAACATCTGGTATGCCTGATTCTGAATAGCTTGCAGGGTTGTTAAGCTCTCAAACTGGTTCTTAGTTTGCCGATGATTTAGCATATAATATCATCCTATTCTTTGCGCTGCCGCTTAGTCATTCCGAAGAGTCCTAACAAACTACTCATGGCTAATAGTAATAAGCCACTCAGCGTCATGTGTTGTTGATCAGTTTCACCAGTTTGAGGCAACCGTTGATCCACAAAATTAGTAGCCGCTGCTTGACCAGCCTGAACCGGCTTTGTTGGCGTCGTTGGTTGACTTGGGTTAACCGGCTTTGTTGGCGTCGTTGGTTGACTTGGGTTAACCGGTTTTGCTGGCGTCGTTGGTTGACTTGGGTTAACTGGTTTTGTTGGCGCATCCTTGGTATAAACCACCGTGAAGTCAAGATCAATAGCGTCACCACTCACAGTTTGTGCCCCAATTTCAGCTTGATCTGGCGTATAACCCTTAATAACCGGGCTAGTCACTGCCGCAAAGCTTTGATCAGCTGACCAAGACCCATAGGTCTTTTCACCTGTAACCGCATCAGTTGAGACTTGACGCGTAAAGGTCACTTGAGCGGTGTTATCAGCAGGAGTTTGATTACCAGCGCCTTGATAATGAATAGTTTCTGTAACGGTTTTGGCCTCTGTAGACTGAATGTTTTGATGCTTCAAGTGAACCGTGAAATTCTGATCAGTTGTGTCATCATTGTCGAACGTCAAATCTGCTGGATAGCCATCGGTGACCAACTCATACCCTTGTTTCTTATAATCGGCAATGCTACCGCTGGTACTATAGCTGGATTTTGAACCCGTTGTTCCTGAGATTGAGTCCGTCTTTAAAGTTTTTCCGG
>NZ_BTPW01000052.1:0-4069 GCF_036246185.1 Lactiplantibacillus paraxiangfangensis | reverse complement strand
AGCTGACACTACCTTTTTGCTTATCTGCTGTATAGGTGATCGTTGTATCTTTCGTTGGATCACTTGGCTGATAACTGCTACCTGGTGTCAAAACATGACCTTCTGGATCATGTGCTGTATAACCTGGTACCGTTGGTACACCGGCTGGTGTAACCTTTGTCGCATCACTTGGGTCATTTGGATAGACTACTGTTGGTGCTCCAGGGAAGTTCCCATCACTTGAGCTTGGTACCAATGATCCGACTTTCGTGTATGTCACGGTCTCATTAACATCTGCTGAATCGGCATTCAGGTCAGTTACGGCAGCTGTCTGCGCTTTATCAGCTACAGATCCTGGCACCACTGGGCTAACAACGGCATCAAAGGTCGTATCACCATTTGTCGCTGTCCAGGCTGTTGTCCCAGCACCACTTGTAATAACTTCACCAGTAACGTTATCGACAACGACTGTTCGTGTGAAGTTGACAGAATCAGTGTGTTGCTTGGCCACTACGTGTCCATTCTGATCAACATAGCTAATCGTCTCGTTGACCGTCTTATCATAGTTGGTGCTAGTTGGCCATTTTGGTCCATCTGGTTCGTCTGGATTGATTGGCGTTCCAGGTGTCTGTGGATCCGTTGGATTCACTGGCGTCAACCGATGCTTCAAGTGAACCGTGAAATTCTGATCAGTTGTGTCATCATTGTCGAACGTCAAATCTGCTGGATAGCCATCGGTGACCAACTCA
This sequence comes from Lactiplantibacillus paraxiangfangensis, assembly GCF_036246185.1. Taxonomy (NCBI): domain Bacteria; kingdom Bacillati; phylum Bacillota; class Bacilli; order Lactobacillales; family Lactobacillaceae; genus Lactiplantibacillus; species Lactiplantibacillus paraxiangfangensis. The sequence continues at coordinate 3,341 of NZ_BTPW01000052.1, read as the reverse complement.
TACCCTTGTTTCTTATAATCGGCAATGCTACCGCTGGTACTATAGCTGGATTTTGAACCCGTTGTTCCTGAGATTGAGTCCGTCTTTAAAGTTTTTCCAGTCGTATCATCAACGTAGCTGACACTACCTTTTTGCTTATCTGCTGTATAGGTGATCGTTGTATCTGTACCATTATCAGAAGGTATTGGCGGAATATAGCCCTTAGTACGGTCATCGGGATCAACTGGCACCAAAGGAGTCCCCATATGGTCTTCAGGTGTATAGCCAGGAAGAAAATCAATAACCGGGTAATCAGGCACCGATGAATCAGCAATCTTAGTAGGGTCACTAGGATCATTGGGATAAATAATTGATTTTGTCGAGCCATCAGGATTAGAGACGACCCAGTTGCCGAGCTTGCTGTAAACATACTTAATATCAGAGGTTTGTGGAATATATGGATTTTTAATTCCGTATGTCGTATAACCTAGTCGATACATTATCGTAGAATCTGAGGGCTTTATACTTGTCCATGTTTTAAGAACTTCTCCATTTTTTACAATTGAAGCAGACATTGTTCCATCTGAACCAGTCTGAGTGTAAGTAATAACTACTCCATCATGAAAGTTTTTAACATAACTAGCACCAATCTCTCCGTATGGTGACATAACGCCATTTGAATTAGAAGGTGCAATAGCATAGTAACCATTTACAACATTTACGTCGCTGGTCGTATAATTTTGGCCAACTAACCCTTTTTGTGTATAAGCAACAACCGGATTACCATTACTGTTGGTGATTTGCTTTCCATCTTTATCAACGTAATAGGTTGTTTGTGTGATCAATTTGGGTACAAAATAAGAAAGTGTATTGTAGTAGTTACTATCAAATTTACTAGCAGTATATTTAGTAACAAACCGATTGCTTGAACTTCGAACCATTTCAAAATAAGCATCATTATAGTAGGTAGTTCTATCAAATACAGCAGATGGTACCTGAGTATTTTGATTTAAAGTGTATTGTTTTAAAACTTCATTTGATGGCGATAATTCCGTTACATAAACAATTCCATCACCCGTTCGATTAGTGGAAAAAACAATCTGGTTTCCACCATATTCTGCTTGCAACCATTCATAACTGTAATGAGATTTATCTGGATCAATCCACATCCCAGATGGATAATCTGGATCACTAACTGAGAAACCCGTATTGGTAACTGAACCTGCCAATACCCATCTACCATAGTTTTGAGCAAACTTAGTTGTAACTATTGCATCATTTTTAGAAACATTAGTGGCTATCTGCGCTACAATCTGGTTTCCACCCGCACTGGTCGTTTCAGCCCTTGCTGCACTGCTACTACTTGCACTGGTCGTTTCAGCCTTTGCTGCACTGCTACTACTTGCACTAGTCGTTTCAGCCTTTGCTGCACTGCTACTACTTGCACTGGTCGTTTCAGCCTTTGCTGCACTGCTACTACTTGCACTAGTCGTTTCAGCCTTTGCTGCACTGCTACTACTTGCACTGGTCGTTTCAGCCTTCGCTGCACTGCTACTACTTGCACTGGTCGTTTCAGCCTTTGCTACACTGCTACTACTTGCACTGGTCATTTCAGCCTTTGCTGCACTGCTACTACTTGCACTAGTCGTTTCAGCCTTTGCTGCACTGCTACTACTTGCACTAGTCGTTTCAGCCTTTGCTACACTGCTACTACTTGCACTAGTCGTTTCAGCCTTTGCTGCACTGCTACTACTTGCACTGATTGCATCGGTCCTCACTGCACTGCTTGAGGTGCTGGTGGCTGTCACATCAGCTGACACTGGCTGGCCGGTAACTAGCATCCCTAATCCCAGCGAAAATAATGAAATCCCCATGACAGCCCAATTCTTACCGCATTTATATAATTTATAATGCGTTTTAATCTCTCCAAAGTAATTATTCCTTAACATAAAAAAACTACCTTTCACACTATTTTATTTGAAATCATGCTAAAGCCCCGTTATTAATTAAGTTGTATTTAATAAAACACCTTTATAATAGCATATTCAAACTTTAAATTTAACTATATGTAAGTAAAGATTGTACATTTTTTTCATTGAGGAATTTATAACTAACTAGTTGAGCGAATAAGGTTACATAATTGTTTTAAAAGATTGCTGATACTATAAAGATTCTGATTTTTCAACTTTTAACCAGTATAACAATGTCAAATTAATCGACTACCTTAACTATTCCATAGATATGTTCTCATACAACATTTCTTGACAATTATGAAATAGGTTTAAAATGAAAAACATCAGTCAATAATTCTCAGAATTATATAATAAAGTCTTAATTCAACATCAAAAAACTAAAAAAGTTACATTTAAAAATAGATTCCCAACAAATTTTCACATGTAGAAGATAATTAATTACTTTTCTTAATTAAAGGAACGGCCCAAGCCAACGTAAAGTGAATCACGTTGGCTTGAGCCGTTAAGTTATTTCATCAGGTCATCAAACGTTTGATTAACCGTCTCTTGATCACGATTGCTTGTAAATTCTTTAACTGGTTGTAAGTCGCTTAAATCATTGGCAACTTCCTTCGTCGCATAAATCATAACTGGGGTGCGCTTCGCAAACTGGGTTTGGACTAATGCCACATTACCAACTACCGGGGTGCCCTTCGTCTTTTCAGTAATCCGCCACTTATACAATTTTTTGGTGTTTAAAACATGTTTCGCCCGCTCTTCGGGATCATGCACAATATGATAGGCCATTAACACATTATCAGCCATGTTGATTCCTCCCATTATTGGCCAGTAGTTATTCCTTAACACCATTAGTATACGTGCTGAGCCCTCAAACTAGCAATTATTTGAACCAAGCCACCAATCGATCAAATTAAGTTTGATGATGACCAGTCTGGATCAGCTTAACTACTTTAGTAACCGTTGGCTTAGGCGCTGGCAGCGTTGGTTTTGCTGGGTTACCAGCATACTCCGCGGTTTTATCAGCTTTTGGCGTTACGGTTAGCTTACCGTCTTTATTGCGGCGTTGATGCTTGTCAAAAACTGGGCAACCTTCTTTCGTGGTGATTATTGCAACAACCCTGCTCGTCGTCTTGGGTCCGGCAGACCTGGAACTGAATCTGGCTATTCGGGGCTGGTGCCCTCTGTGTGGTGACAGCAGCATGTATATCAAACCTTTACCATCTCCAAACACGAAATTAGCTTGCATACTGTTTGATAAATATTGGATGTAAGCTGATTCCTGAGACAACTTTTAAGAGAGGGTATAATGAATAAATCGTCTCTCAAAAGGAAGGAATTTTTACATGCCAACTCGTTACGACAAAGAATTCAAACAAAACATCATCAACC
>NZ_BTPW01000051.1:0-6900 GCF_036246185.1 Lactiplantibacillus paraxiangfangensis | reverse complement strand
CTCAAGATTTAACGACGACGTTACTCCAAATTAACCAGCGACCGCTTAAAATACTCGACTGGCAAACACCGTATCAGGTTATGCTGACAAATTTGTCCAAAAATTCGGATTAAATTTGCAATCTACCTAAATTATTAAAAAGACAGGTTAAGAGCAATAATTTTCTTGAGTCATTGCCTTTAACCTGTCTTTTTTATATTTATCGTATTATCTATCAAAAAAGGGAAGCCGCTTTATTTATTAGTAAACTCACTTTCACCTAGCGCATGTTGAGCAGCCAAATTCAATAAACTCCATTGCCGATCAAACCCAGGTTGGAAAAAGAAATCTGCTTCAGCTAGGTCCTCTAAGGTTAGCCGGTATTGAATGGCTAAAGCCAACACATTCCCCTGCGCTGTGATGTCATGCTTTGATAGCACTGCTCCACCGACTAGGCGATGATCAAAAGGTTGGAAGAAAAGCTTTGTATAAGCTTTTGTATTTCCCTTGTCTTTTGGTATAAAAGCCGGCCGCAGATTATCTTCATAATAGGAACTGTTAACGTTGATGCCCGCACGATGCGCAGTGAAACTATTTAATCCACTTTGAGCAAAGTTGTAACTGAAAACACTCAAAGCAGAGGAGCCAACGACACCAGAAAAGGGCGTAGTGGGTATTTTTTCAAACAAATGCTTAACGATATACCGCGCCTCACGACGGGCCACTGTTGCTAAGGCGATTGGCATTTTCTTATCGGCAGCCACCGAGTAGGCCAAGGTCGCATCGCCGAGCGCGTAAACATTCGACAAATTTGTTCGCAAATAGGGGTCATTTTTGATCCAGCCACGTTCATCAAGATCAACAGTTCCTCTTAGCCAGTTGGTATTGGCTTTAACCCCGGTAGCTTGAATAACCAAGTCGCTTGGAAAATTGTCCTGCTTACTCTTGACCCACTCCACTTGTCCGTTGCGACCACAGAATTCCGAAATTTCGATATTTGTGTGAACTTTAACTCCTCTTGTCGCCAGTTCATTACTTAAAATATCAGTTAATTCGGCATCTAGATAGGTACCCAAAGGACGGCTGATAACGTCTAATAAAGTAACCTGTTTGCCTGCCTTGGCGGCAGCTTCAGCGGCCTCGATACCAATGTATCCGGCTCCGACAATTGTTACATTTTTAATGTTATCATCAGCTAGCTTAGCCTTGATTTTCGTCGCCCAATCATAGCCCCGCATCAGGAACACATTCTCTAGATCCGCACCGGGAACGGCCAATGCATTGGGGGTCACCCCCGAACTGAGAATCAGCTTATCATAGCTAACTTCGGTGTCCTGATTACTTTTAAGATTTTTTACTGAGACAGTTTGTCGACTCTGATTAATTTTAGTTACCAAATGATTATCTAGAATGTGCACGTTTGCTTGTGGAAAGCTGGCTGGACGAAAATTACGGACGTCATGGACAGACGTAACGTCATTTTCCAGGTAAAGTTCCATTCCGCAAGACATAAAGGAAATAAAATCGCCAGATTCAAACAAGGTAATGTCAATATCGTCATATCTATTAAGTAGTTCAATAATTGCTTGGTGACCACCATGTGAAGCACCAACAATCACAACTTTTCTAGTCACATTAATACCTCCAATCAGTAAATAATCAGTTTAGAATACTCAGAAAACTACACCCCAAAACGATTAATCTAGAAGCCACCTTGTCCAACTTCGTTTTGTGCATCAGTTAGTCCATACTTAGCCAAATATGTTGCGAGGGGGTGTAAGTCTTCTGCAGCGTAGCGTTGTTTGAACGCTTGAACTTCATTTATTGGATAAACCGACGAATCCAACCGCAACTTTTCAGCGGGTAATGGTCGCTCCCCGGTAATGACAGCATCAATTAAAACCGGTTCTGTTTTGGCAAGATCTCTTGCCTGATTGAAGGTGTCAGTTAGTTGATCGATTCTATCAATTCGAAATGCTTTCATGTGCACGCCAGATGCGATTTTACTAAAATCAATGTCATTAAACTCTACCCCGATAAAGTCATTTTTATTTGTATCTTCCTGCTCATCTTTAATGAATCCATATTGATGGTTGGTAAAGACAACGTTAATAATTGGCAAACGGTACTGAACCTGGGTTGCTAGGTCTTGCATCGTCATGGCTGCTCCTCCATCACCCGCTAGATTAAAAACCTGCCTTGAAGGATAATTCAGCTTCGCTGCAATTGCGCCAGGAATTCCTACGCCCATTGTTGCAAACAAGTTTGACGTAATATGTTGGTTTTTCGGAGTCAGCTTCAGATGACGATTAGCGTTTAGATTGATGTCACCAACGTCAATCGAAAAAACTGCATCGGGGTCAGCGACCTGGTTGACTGCCTTTAATACTTGGTATGCTTGCAAGGGTCCATCTGTTTTGTTCTCTAAACTAGCCAGATATTGCCGCCAATTTTTATTGTTGGCTAGGTTTGCTTGCCACCAAGAAGTTGCATCACGTTCATTAATCTGTTGTAAAATAGCTGCTAATGCTAATTTGGCATCAGCGAGGACAGCGACGTTTGTTTTGTGCCGTTTACCCAATTTTGCCGGATCAATATCGATTTGGAGGAATTTAGATGTATTCTTAAAAGCTTTAGAGACCTCAGCAAAAGGATAATTATTGCCGATAAATAAGACTGTATCAGCTTGTGCTAGCGCCTCATTGGCTGGTTTTTGCGCCACTCTGTTGGCTGATCCCAGGTAAGCCACGTAATCGTCGGGGACAATGCCCTTGGCCGGATAGGTGCTGATTAATGGAATCTTTAGTTGTTGACTTAATGCTTGTAGTTCTTTTCCAGCATCCCGCGTGCCAATTCCGTAATAGATTAGTGGTCGTTTGGCCGTTTGAAGTATGTCAACCACTTGTTTTATTTTTTCAGGGTTGGGCTGAGGCAGAAGGGGTTTTTGGTAACTATTGGCTGAGGAGTACCAATCTTCAGCCTTAATTAGTTGCCAAGGTAAATCAACAGGTATTTGAACGACTGCAACGCCTTGGTGCGCATACGCCCGGCGAATTGCCTCGTCAATTACATGGGGAAGTGTGTTGGCATTTACCGCAGTAACATTATAAATGGCGACGTCGGCATAAATGGGATTCTCGTTCATTTCCTGAAAAGTATCCATATTCATACCGGAGGTTCCAAATTGACCAATCAATGCTAATACTGGAACATGGTCTTCTCGGGCATCGTACAAACCATTTAATAAATGAGTTCCGCCAGGGCCTGCTGACCCAAAGCAAACGCCGATTTTTCCTGTAAGTTTGGCATCGGCTGCAGCTGCCATCGCGCCGACTTCCTCATGACGAACTTGGATGTACTGCAGCTGGCTTTTTTCGGCCTCAAGAGCATCCATAACCGAATTAATAGAGCCACCAGGAATCCCATATAAGTGATCAACTTGCCATGCTTCTAGCACTTTGAGAAGTGCAGTGCCGGCAGAAATTGTAGTTGCTTTGGTGTGTTTGGTAATCATAAAAATGCCTCCTACTAGAATGTGGTGCACAATTTAATTTTTAACAATGTAGTTAAAGTCTATTCTCTTTCGACACTAAAATCAAGCGCTTACATTTTTGAAATTTAAATCGTGGCTGGGACAAAAGTCCTAATCTAAAATAAAAGAACCAGGAATTCGAATTTGAATTCCTGGTTCTTTCATTTTATGTAGGCACGGTGTGCCCAAATCTGTTAATCTTAAATCACCACAAAATAAGAAAGTTGGTGCCCACCGTGTATAAACATTATAACAATAACCAAACCATATTAACATTTCCAATTGAATTTAAAATTAATCCCAATCATATTGTCGTTTCAATTAGTGATTTTGTAGATAGTATTCCCACTGAAATTCTGTATCCGGATGCTGACAAGTTTGGGCGACCAAAATATTCGCCAGCGATGATGATGAAACTCCTATTATTTGCTTATATGCGTCATACGTTTTCTGGCCGTGCTATCCAAGAAATGGCAGAGGAAAACCTACCAATGAAGTGGTTAATTGGTAATCCGGACGAAGTCCCAAGTTATCGGAGCATTAATCGCTTTCGAATTTCACAAGTAGCAAAAGGGATTATCAAAAAAATGTTTCTTCAATTTCATGAACAATTAAGTGGATATGGTTTAGTGGATGACGAATCGTTATTTATTGATGGCACAAAGATTGTCGCAGATGCCAATAAATACTCCTTTGTTTGGCGAAAAAGCGTCGAACGAAATGATGCCAAGTTAGAGGAAAAAGCTAGCGCCTTATTTGATGACATGATTCAAGAAAAGGTTAATCTAGCAACTGATGCCGAAGGCACTTTGGCGAAGTTAGATCATGCAGAACGTGAATTAGAACATGATATTGATGACCTCGATCAGAAAATTAGTGCAGAAAAAGTCATTAAAGGTGGCTCGCCATCAAAGCAACGACGAAGAAAACTAAAACATTTTAAGCATATTATTACTTCGGATTTAAAGCCTCGGAAGCAAAAATATGAAGATTATCTTGAAATTCTGGGAAACCGAAACAGTTTTTCTAAGACTGATCATGATGCAACCTTTATGCGAATGAAGGAAGATCCAATGCAAAATGGTCAATTAAAACCAGGATATAACTTACAGATTGGTACTCAAAATCAATTTGTCCTATTTTATGATTTGAATCAACGGCCAGCTGACCAAAGAACGCTAGTCCCATTTTTGAATCAAGTCCAACAAAGAAAGGCCACGTTCCGTTACGTAGTAGCGGATGCAGGTTATGGTAGTGAACCAAATTATGACTTTGTTTTAAAGGATTTTAAAGCGACGCCACTTATTCCCTATACAATGTATTTAAAAGAACAATCCAAGAAGTATAAAAATGATGCCAATAAGGTTATGAATTGGGCCTATGATTGCGATAATCCCTTTATGGTTGTCAGATGAAATACTATAATTCATCTGACTAATCATAGGGGGATTTTTGTATGCCTAGAGCTAGACACACGCTTCAGGAAAAGTTGGCGCTGTTAGCTAAATTCAAGCAATCAGGTTTATCAATTGGGACTTTTACCAGACAACATGGTATCCATCGAGAAACGCTCATGCGTTGGCAGTCGCGCCTTGAACGTGATGGGTTGGCAGGGCTCACGGAAGCGCACACAAATAATCATTATTCCAACGAATTGAAACTTAAAGCTGTTCAGGCTTTTTTGGCCGGTGAAGGGTCACTGCTGGATTTAGCCACAAAATTTGGTTTACGTTCATCAACACAACTCGACAACTGGGTTTCCAGGTATAATAGGGATAAAACCTTGACGGCCAGACCGTCTAGAAAGCGGGTCCCTACCATGAGTCGGCAAACAACTTTTGAAGAACGCATCAGGATCGTTGAATATGTGACTAAAGCTAAACACTCGTATACCGAAGCCGCGGATCACTTTCAAGTCTCCTACCAACAGGTCCGTACTTGGGTGATCAAGACTAAAAGTGGCGGCTATGAAGCGCTCGTAGATAACCGTGGGCATCGAAAAGCCAATCATGAATTAACCGAACTAGATAAGGCTAATCTCCAGATCCGAGAACTAAAAGCACAACTGGCAGATAAGGAACTCTACGAGGCCTTCATAAAAAAATTTCAGGAACTTCAGCGCAGGGGGTGAACAAACCACATCGGCTGGCTTACCACGCTATCAAGGTAGTCAGCCAAGGTAATCATGGTGCCGTAACGAAACTTTTAACCGTTATCGGCGTCAGCCGACAAGCTTATCATAAAGGGCTTAGACGACAGGAAACAACATGGGAAAAGCACAATAAACAACTCAAAACACGCACCCAATATTGGTTTGATTTTCACCACCAAGGTATCGGTGCTGGAAATCTTCTGACTAACTTACAAGCGGATAAACTAATTGATTTTCCGGTAACTTTGAAGCAAGTTCGCCGGGTCATGCGTGAACTTGATATTCGCTGTCAAGTACGGCCAAAGAAGCATAAACGGGCCAAACAAGCTGAACAATATTTACTCGACAATGTTTTAAAGCAAAACTTTCAAGTGACAGCGCCCAATAAAGTTTGGTTATCTGATTCAACTGAACTAACTTATGGGCTTAGTGGTGAGTACAAAGTCCGCTTAAGTGGTGTCTTGGATTTATATGGTCGCCGACTCTTGGCATACAATCTCAGCGCCACAGAAACGAGTGCCGCTGAGATCCAGGTTTTTCAGCGTGCCTTTACTGCAGTTGGTAAGGTCCCATCACTTATTCACACCGATCGTGGTTCGGCGTATACCTCAAGAGCGTTCAATCATTTCATCAATCAATTTGAGATCACCCGCAGTATGTCGCGTCCAGGAACACCATATGATAACGCCCCGATGGAGCGCTGGTGGAATGAATTTAAACTTCGCTGGATGGCGCGTCATCCGCGAGCAAAGACCTATCAAGAGTTAATAACGCTCGTTGAATCAGGAATCGAATATTTTAATCATGACAATCGCTCAGCACAAAGAAATGGCCTCACCCCGGATGAATACTGGAATGAAGCCATCTAAGTGACCAAAAACTTTATATTATTTCATTTGTCAACTTGACAGGGCCTAGTGCAGTTTTGAACATCTTCATAAGGTAAATAAAATTCAATTGTAGATTTATTTAATTTTACAATCTACCATATAACGTCTCCATCTTTTCAAAACGACTTAATTCTACGGGCTATAAATAACTTAATTTGCCAGTCTATAACGTTTCAGATTAAGCTACCACTATGTTATAATGACCATATCGAAAGGAGATCAATCTAATGAAATATACGAAAACCAAAGCAGTATTAAATCAACTCGTTGCCGATTTGAGCCAGATGTCAATGATTATCCATCAGACGCATTGGTACATGCGTGGACCCAACTTTTTGAAGTTGCAC
>NZ_BTPW01000050.1:0-7337 GCF_036246185.1 Lactiplantibacillus paraxiangfangensis | reverse complement strand
TACGCTTCGTTTGAATATAGGTCATATCAGCGGTCCATTTTTGATTTAAACCAGTGGTCGAGAAATCCTGCTTAAGCAAGTTGGGACGCTGTTCAACCTTGGTTTTGGAAGCCGAAGCCGCTTTCCACTTATTGACGGTAACGGAGTGGATATCCAGTTCCTTCATGAGCCGGGAAATCCGTCGTGGACTGCACCGAAGCTGTAGTGGTTGAAGTTCCAGATTCAATTCATGGTGGATCTTCATAACACCGTATCGCTGCTTAAATTCCGCAAAGATCCGCAGAATCCGTTGTTTCAAGTCCGCATCTTCGGCCCGGCGTTTTGAAGGCTTTGGGGATCGATAACGATAATACTGGGCTCTGGAAACACCGAGGATTCGGCACATCTTGGTTACCTGGTGGTGATGGCTTTCTTGGTGAATGTAATCAAAGATATTGGTTACTTCTGCGCAAGGAAGCCCAGGGCTTTTTTTAGGATTTCGTTCTCCTCAGACAGCGAAGCCAGTCGCTTTTCCATCGCTTTGATTTCGTCTGGCGATTTACCGGATTGAGTTTTGGCCTGGCCCTGGATCCACTTATGAACTGTTGAATAGCCAATGCCATATTCTCTGGCCAGTTGGGCGGCTGATTCGCCTTGTTTATATAGGTTGATAATGTTTTGTTTGAATTCTTTGTCGTAACGAGTTGGCATGTAAAAATTCCTTCCTTTTGAGAGACGATTTATTCATTATACGCTCTCTTAAAAGTTGTCTCAGGAATCAGCTTACATCCAAATTTTAGAGTATGATAAAGTTGATTAACAATTTCGATAAAGGCGATGATGGGATGAAAAGCACGACGAAATGGGTAACACGGTGGCCCGAACGAATTAGTTACGGCTTAAGTGACGCCGCCGATAATTTAGTCTTTCAAATGATGACGACCTATTTGCTATTCTTTTACACTGATGTTTATGGACTGACACCAAGCGCGGTGGCCATTTTATTTGTCGTGGCGCGGGTAGCTGACGTTGTTGAAAGTTTTGTCATCGGGATCATGATTGATCACACACATTCACGGTTTGGCAAGAGCCGACCGTTCTTCCTCTGGTATTCGTTACCTTACGTTATTTTTGCGGTTCTCACCTTTGTGACGCCTAACTTTTCGTATAATGGTAAATTAATCTGGGCATATGTGACGTATTTAGGCCTTGGATTTCTGTATACGGCTGTTAATCTGCCAATCACGTCAATCTTACCAACGATGTCGCAGAATACTCGTGAGTTGACGTTGTTGGGTGTCATTCGTCAATTCTTTGGCAGTTCGGTTCAAATTGTGGTGGCGGTATTCACATTACCCTTGGTTGCGTTCTTCGGCCACGGTAATCAGCAAAAAGGGTTCTTGGGCACAATCATCGTGTTTAGCCTGATTTCATTTCTTTTGATTATCAACACGTTTGTCCATGTTCGCGAACGGTTCGCGAATCCTGAAATTGCCCATCAACCGTTAACAACTGTCCTAAAAATGTTGAAACATAATCAGCCATGGATCGTTATGTCAATCGTGATTATCATGTACTGGCTGGTGACGGCAATTAAGAATCAGACAACCATTTACTATTTTAAATATACGGTGGGAAACGAAAACCTGGTACCACTAGCTAACAGTTTTACCCTGGCAGCGTTAATCGGGGTATTGCTGATCATTCGAATTACCGAGGTTCGCAGTAAGAAGCAAACGATGCTTCGCGGTATTTTAATAGCGCTGGTTGGTCAAGCCGTGATTGCGATTGGGGTTTATACCAAAATACTGTGGTTCTTGTTTGGCGGTGTCTTGATTAACTCGATTGGCAATGGGATCATTATCGGCCTCGTCTCAATCATGATTGCTGACACAATCCGTTATGGTGCCAGCATGGGGATCCAAGCCGAGGGAATTCTGGCTTCAACGGATGACTTTGGCGTTAACGTCGGCCTTGGTGTTGGCGGCTTGATTACAGCTGGTTTGTTTCACTTTTCGGGTTACGTTGCCAATCGAACCCAGAATGCCGCAACTCTCACCATGATTAATTTGAATTATGTTTGGATTCCGTTGGTTATTTATGTGGGGATGTATTTTGTATTGCGGCTTTATGATGAGGGGCGGATTGAACGAGCAATAGAAGCAAGAAAATAAGTCCGAATTATATTCTAAATAATAGTTTTTGATTTGCTAACTAACACCGGTGCTGTGTGATATTATTACCTTTTTGCGCCAACGGTTATTGCAATTGGCCAAATAATCTTGCAACCTCACTTTTGAAATGCAATAGATTGTGAGTCGTTCCAGTTAGCACTATACTGAAACTGAGTCTAAATCTAAAAGGAGTGGTTTGCATGGCTGAAAAGTATACAGCAGAAATCGTGCCATTGAACGCTGAGAAGATTGGCACCGCGCCGCACGGTGCCGCGACGTTCACGATTGATGGTGCGCAAATGAAGATTCATATCGATATGTTTGATACACCTGCTAATGTGCAGCATTGGGAACATTTCCACGGATTCCCGGATGGTAAGCCAGCAGAAATCGCCACAGCGGCACAAGATGCTAATGGTGACGGTTTCGTTGATCTGCCAGAAACAGAACCGGTTTCCGGTACAACGATGGTGCCATTTGACGCTGAACCGGCCAAGATGCATGTGCCAAATGACAGTTACCCAGTGGCTGATGCAGAAGGTCACTATGCTTATGACAAACTCGTTGATCTGAAGGAATTGCAGACAGCGTTTAATGCCGCTTTTGGCAGTGACGATTTGCAGCTTGATAAAAGGGTCATTTATATTCATGGTGTGCCGGATACCTTGAAGCTACCGGCTACTGTTCAAGGAACTGTCATGAACTACGATGCCCACGTTACTTTACCAATTGCAGTTGGGAAAATCATCAAAGCTTAAACTAATTAGTTGAATAAATAACCTATAAGTAGTCTTGAAACTTACTGGCAATACGCCTGCTGTTTCAAGGCTACTTTTGGGTTTGAAGACCTTATTTACCTATAAATAGAGCTTTTTACATTATATGTACAGATTAATACGGCTCTGGTGCAAAGTTTGCTTGGCAACTTCATTCTAGTATACTGAGTGACAAGAAACGAGGGATTGTGCGCATGAATTACTTTAAAGGACGCCACTTTCAACAGGATATCATTATAGTAGCCGTTGGCTACTATTTTAGGTTCAGTCTCAGCTACCGTGATATCGTTGAATTGCTACGTGATCGCGGGGTTAGTGTGCAGCACACCACGGTCATGCGTTGGGTTCATCATTATGGTCCCATCTTTAAGGCTTTATGGCGCCAACATCAAACCTCCCATACCAAAAGTTGGAGGATAGACGAGACTTACATTAACGTCAAAGGTCATTGGACTTATCTGTATCGTGCAATTGATAGCAACGGTCTGACACTCGACTTCGAACTGCGAAAGCATCGTGATTATGCGGCAGCCTATCACTTTTTGAAACGGCTTTTGACGACCAATGGTCGTCCTGATCGCTTAGTCACCGATCAATATCGAGCAACACTTAAGGCAGTGAAGCACCTGATGAAACAAGACTACTTGAGCAAATCAGCACACCAATGTTCCAAGTATCGAAACAATTTAATCGAACAAGATCATCGATTCATTAAACGACACCGGGTGCGGTCAGCAAGTTTCCAAAGCATCCGAACCGCTAGTGCAACACTCAGCGGCATTGAAGTCATCCATGCATTACGCAAGAAAACCCGACGAGAGCTAAGCCTCATCGGGTTTTCAGCCGTGGACGAATTAAAAGCGATGGTGCCAGCATAACCTACAACACCCTATCAACAACTAGGTAAAAGGCACACTCTCAGACTATTTGCACCAGAGCCCTAAGCGGGCCTTTGCTGATTTGATTGCACTAGCTACCGAGACGATCGTCGATGCGACCAGCCTAACCGTCGTCACCAGTGACCCACTCAGTGTCGACCGCCAACAGCGACTCACCCATTTTGAAGCCCGGCCTTTACTCGCGCCGGTAGATTTGTCCAACACCACGTCAATTCCGGTTACAACCATTCAGGCAACGACCCAGGCTAAACTTGCCGAGCTCCCACGAACAACTCAGCGGCTCGTCAACCCAGATCTTTACCCGGTCTACATGACGACCACACTCAGCCAGTTGCAAACTAGTTTGTTGAATAAAATGACGATACTAGCAGATTAACAAACGAACACGCGTAGCAACGACCAAAGCCACTTCTGTACTTAGCGTTCAAATGACCGCTAAGTACAGAAGTGGCTTTAGTTTATATCAAGTAACAGTTAGCTCACTGACCAGTAATTTGATCATGTTCACCCGGGGTCAATATTTTGGTCATCACCGTAATCAAATACGCTTGTTCGCGCTCAATTTCAGTTCCCGGCAATTCCAGTATTAACCGCGCTAGGTAACCGAATAGCTGCGATAACAAACTTTGCAGTATCAAATCATTCGGCCAATCCACAATCAAATGATCTGCTTTTAGTTGATTGATGACACTTCCCATCTGCTTGACCATCTTAGGCGCAATCTGGCTAAGAATCTGTTCGCGTCGTTCGGTGTCAAAAGCTGCCACTTCAAAAATGACCTTTAACTCTTTCACGTTAGCTTTAGCAAATGCAACTCGGTCCGTAAAAATTGCTGTGACGAATGCCTGTAGACTGGGATAACGCTGCCGTAATTTATCCTCTGAAAAATCACTCGCTAAGATTGGCACAATGTGCGCGGTAATTGGTGCTAAGATGGCATCCCGTAAGGCAGCCTTAGTCTTATACCGCCGATAGACCGTCCCCTCCGCAACGCCGGCCCGTTGTGCAATATCACTAGTACTGGTCTGGTCAAAACCCTTTTCAGCAAACAAATCGAGACTTGCCTGGAGGATGGCCCGTTGCTTAGGTGTAATCGTTTCATTCTGACCTAGATCCTGTTGAAAATAATCCCGTATCCGTGGTCGTTCCATATCCTCACACCTTCCGATAACGTTTCATTCCAACAATATTCAACATTGTTAGTACGACCATAAACCCTACTAATATTAACAAATTGACACCAATATCGCCAAGCCCAGCACCCTTTGTCACAACAGCCGTCATCGCATTAGCACCATAGTATAACGGCATGATGTGGGCAATTGCTTGCAACCAACTGGCCATGCCATCGACTGGAACCAACCCAGCAAAAAAGATTTGTGGTACAACAATCAGTGGAATAAACTGAATCATTTGAAATTCTGAGTTAGCAAAGGTGGAAATAAAGATACCCAAGGTCAAAGCCACTAACGCTAATAATAAGTTAGTCAGAAAGACCAGCCAAATACTACCAACTAAGTGAATCTTGAAGACCGTAATTGTAAAAACAACGGTCAGGACAGTCTGAATGATGGCAAAGCCCCCATAACCAATTAGATAGCCCATAATAATTTCACTCCGTCGAATTGGGGTTGCAAGTAGCCGGCTTAGGGTTCCAGTAGTGCGTTCATTCAAAAGTGAAACGCCAGAAATCAAGAACACAAAGAAGAAGACAAAGAAACCGAGAAAGGCTGGAAAAAAGTTTTCAAAGAACGTTGAATCACTACTACTATAAATATAATGAGACTTAGTCGTATAACTGGTTGCTTTAGCTGACTGAGTCGAACTAGACGTCGTGGCTGTGGCCTGCTTGAGTTGCTTTTGTAATTTCTCAGCAGTTGCCTGGTCACCGCGGGCCTGGGCTTGTGCAATGGCAGTCTTCAGCTTGGTCACCGTTGCTTGTGTCTGGGCTGCTGTCAGCTTCTTCAAAGCGGCTTGTTGCGATTCAAGGGCCGCGCGCTGTTTCTTAGTAACGGTCACCAGCGTCTTCATTTTCAACTTGACTAATCCTGATTGTAAACTCGCCTTAATTAAAGACGTGTTGGTTGGATTGCTATTTGAATAAGTAATCGTCAATTGACCATTTTTCTGAGTCAAATAGCCATCTAGATCATGCTGCTTAATCATTTTCCGTGCCTGTGAACTATCATAATGATGAATCGTCACGTTTTTGGTATCGATCACGTTAACCACGGATTGGTCTACATGATGAACACCCAAGCTTGCTACTTGCGTCGTGTTGTTTTGAAATAAGAAATACATCAGCGTCATAATCAGCAATGGTGCCAAAAACATCAGCGCCAAGGTACGCTTATCACGTAACATTTGCTTAAAAACTCGTCTAACGATTGCCATCGTTCGCATCTTGCATCCGCCCCGCTTTCAAAAAGACCTGTTCGATCGTATCTACTGCATACTGTTGTTTCAGTGCCGCGGGTGTCCCCTCAGCAAGCGCAATCCCGTGCCGAATCAACATGAGATAATCACACCGTTCTGCTTCGTCCATGACATGCGTTGTCACGAGCATCGACTTACCGGTATCCTTGATCTTATTTAGTTCGGTCCAAATTTGTTGCCGTAATTCTGGATCAATCCCAACGGTCGGTTCATCTAAAATCAATAATTGGGGATCCTGAATCAGGGCAATTGCCAACGACAAGCGCCGTTTCATCCCACCCGAATAGCCACTGACCCGCTTGTCTAATTGGGACGTTAAATCAACTAATCCGGCTGCATAATCAATCATCTGTGCTAACTTTATTTTTGGAACGCTCATCAATTGCCCAAACAAGGTCAGGTTTTCACGGGCCGTTAGTGTCTCATACAAAGCGTCACTTTGGGCCATATACCCTACTTGTGCCATTACCGCCCTATTGGGCATCACCGTATCCATGACTTTAACAGTGCCACTATCCACAGCTTCCATCCCTAAAATACTCTTGATCAAGGTGGTCTTCCCAGCTCCTGATGGCCCAATCAAGCCATAAATCATTCCAGCCGGCAGTGTCAAATCAATCTGATTGAGCACTTGCTGATGACCAAAGTGCTTGCTGACCTGCTTGGCGATGACATAATCCGTTGCCATTTTAATAACCCTCTTTCTCAAAGCGAGTGTATACTCACTCACTTAATGGCCTTAGTATAATCAGTACATCTCGGTTTGTCAACATTAAAATGAGTTATCACTCACTTATTTTGTTTCCGGCCTATTTGTCACCGCATTGCAAACAAAAATGCGCCACCCCGTTGTTGGGATGTCGCATTTTAATTAAATAGCAGCACTGATATAAGCGTTAGCAATGTTTAAGCCTACCGATTTTTTAATATTATTTTATTCATCAATTTCCGGCGCCGACCCAAGCTCTGCCTGAATCATCCAGATTTTCTTCTCAATTGCGGTTTTGAGACCAATGAAAATATCTTGGGTACTGAAGTCTTTTTCAACATCGGATACTTCAATGCCGTGTTGG
>NZ_BTPW01000049.1:0-7889 GCF_036246185.1 Lactiplantibacillus paraxiangfangensis | reverse complement strand
CGGGTCATGAAGATACCTCTTTCTTGTTTGTGGTGAATTAAGAATAGGTCTTCATGGCCTTTTTGACTAGTCTGAATAAAGAACTGGTCTAGTAGAGCAGGTGTTGCACTTCAATTTTAAATCGAGGTAAAAAATAATCATCAACATAAATAAAATTTTTAATTAACCGCCAATTTTCAACTGAAAGTTGCATTAGTGGAAAATTGGCTACTAAAGAACATAGATATAGGTACCTAGGGTTATGGCGTTGGGAAAAATTTATATTTCCAAACTTCCCCTGTATTTCGTCAAACATTTGCTGAACATCTCTAGTTGTACTACATTTAACAAAGTGATTTAAATAAATAAACTGAGATTTATCTGTATTATCGATCATCGATTTAGCTGTATTAATGGTTACGAGGAGCCATTGGTTCAAATTAATTAACTGTTTAGGCCGGTGGTATAATTCTTCTTTAGTTGTTTCAAATAACTGGTTATTTATGATTCTCTCACCTTCTTATCTGTAAATTGTTTGTCACTTCTGGTTTCTTTATTTTGGGGTTTTGTTCAGCAAATGCTTGCAGCTGTTTTTGTGTTCGATTACTGATTTCATGGTGTATATCATTTAGTTTATTTTTTAGTTCTGATTTTTGTTGTGGGTTCCTTGCTTGCTGAACTTGTCGTTGCAAACTTGATATAACTGATTAAGCGATCGGGCTGATAGCTTTTTTATTTTACATTTGAATTACAAGTGCATACCCCCATCTTCATGCCGGTTCCGGGTTTGGTGTTGCCGCTGCTTTTTCGTCATTTCCCACTCGGTTTCTTTCAGTCCACGTTCTTGCTTTTGCCGTTGGTAATCTTCATCACGAGCATATAGAACAGTCATGATCGCATCACTAAAGGCCGTCTTTAAGTAATAGTCTGGACTAACTGGCTTATAATTTAGCGGTTGATAATGCCCCATATTTGCTTTTCTGTACTGGTCGTCCTTGGCTTGTTGCCCTTTTAACTGCTTTTGGATTTTCTCGATCTGACTGTTCTTAATCGTCGGATCGGCTTTGCATTCGCCAAAAAAGAGTTGTTTAGTGCCATCATGCTTTAAAACCCGTTGTAAGTGATGATTTTCTAACTGATCTAAGCTAAGCTGTCCCGATAAATAAGCTAGTCCTTGTTGATGTTCTTGGGGACTGAACACCTGTGGTGGATTTGCTTGCCACTGTTCAATTGTTTCAGCCTGACATGGCTTTAAAACAGGATCATAGTACATCACGGCTGTATAGGCTTGTTCCTGTTTAGTCATTGGTAATTCATCTAAATCGCCTTTGGGAAAGGCCCTTTTCAATACTTCATGGTATTGCGTTTTAATGACTTGCTTAACAGCCATGATTGTTCGCAATTCTTTGACTGCGCGAGTAATCTTTTGCTGCTCGGTTGGTGAATACTTTTCTAGTAGACCTTGATCAACGTGTTCTAGATTTTCTAAGCTATCATCATGAATCATCAGCGTATATTTAAGCTTGATTTTGACTTCCTTTTCTTGTTGCATTAATAACTTCCAGCCAACGTATGGCCGTTTGGTAAAGGTCAATAATTGTTGGGTCAATAAATCATCACGAATATTCATTAAACGTTCGTTTAATTCACTGCCTTTGAAAATCGTTTGTTCACTATTAGTTTCTTTAATCAATTCCCGTCGTTCAGCCGCGGTTGTCTGTTCAAAATCAAGCTCTGGATAAAGTTTTTTAGTCGTGCGATCAACTACTTTATTTAAGAGCTCATCTGCTTTTTCTAGTGAACTTTCTTGTTGGTTAATTGTCAATAATTGCTTAGTGACATCTTCACCAACAGCGTGCTTAATTAAGGTACTGTTTTTCCAATTAAATAGCATGCGCCGCTTATCATCTAAACTTTCCAAACTAATATAAGTTTTCAGTTCGTGGCTTAACTCTTTGACCACTTTTTTCTCGTTAAACGAGAAGTGTTTACTGAGGCTATCCAAGTGGCCTCGATTAACTACTTTCTCCTGCATATTTTTATAGCCAGCTTTGGACTTACGATAGTTCTTAACTTGTTGATTAAATGCCTTTCTTTCATGCCGTTTGCTATTGATTCCCTCGTGTTGCATTGGTGTGTCAGCTATTCCCTGTTCCACAAATGATTTTTCGCTGATCCGATCGGGAATATTTTTTTGCTCTAAAGCCTGATTTACACTTGCCGCCCAATTGTGCCGCCATTCAGTTATTTTTTCTTTTTTATCCCAATCGACCATCAGTATCTTTCTACTCTTAGGGTACTTGCTAGTTCCGGTATATGTTTTGTTGCCATTATCATCTAAAATATATTGCTTTTTGCTCTTAATTCCCCATATTCCATCTGAATTAAACGGCCGATTAGTTAACATCACATGAGCATGCGGATTATCTGGGTGGTCGCGATGAATTGCCACGTCGGCTACCATGCCCTCATCAACAAAATTTTCTTGCACATATTTTGTCAATAATTCTTTCTGTTCGGATTCACTTAATTCTACCGGTAAAGCCACGTTAAACTCTTTTGCATACCGTGAGTTTGATTTACGATCTTTCTTTTCAACTTCATTCCACAACTGCTCTCGATCACTCGCCCATTCAGGTGCATTTTTTGGCGTCAAAATAAAGCTTTCTGGCATGATCGATCGGGCATAAAAATAGTGGCGACCTTCCTTATCATCAAATAATTTTTCACCACTTCGATAAGCGGAACTGGCAATCGCACTTCGTCCTTTCCCAGCACTAATATTACTAAAACTCATATGAAAAATTGCCATACTAGTCACCGCCTTTCTTTGGATCTATTGGTTGATTTTGTTGTCGCCATCGGCGACTTCTAATGCAGGATTTTGGCACGATTTACCCCACAATAATTTAGTGGGGTGTAAGTGCGCATTGACCTCGTTTCGCTCGGTCTTCTGATTCTCCTGAATTTACTTTTAGTGTATGCCTTCCGCTTCGCTATTTCAATTTTTATACTTTGACTTAACGTTTCCCTTATGATATAGTGTCGGTGATTATTTCTAATATGATTGGAGGGATTGTTATGTCTCAAAGTAACTTAGAAAAACAAGAAGCTAAATTAAAAGCCCTTAATCAAAAAATTAAGGACGAAAAAAATAAGATTGAACAACGGCTAGGTAAACAAATCATCAGTCAATCCAATTTAGATTATGCTAATTTGTCTAACGATCAGATTAAGCTTTTAGCCAAGCAATTTTCTGAATTTTTAAAGGTAAAGTCCGTAGATCATTAGCCATACGAGATGGGGAAATTCCATGTCTAATCAATATGAAAAACTAGTCGAACAGCAAGCGCGTTTAAAACAAAAAATTGAGCGGGAAGATTTTAAATTACGCCAATCTAAATACTATGAAAATCGGCAAGCCCGCAAAGCCCGTTCTCGCCGATTAATTCAAAAAGGGGCTTTATTAGAAAAGTACTTTCAAGCTAATAACCTCTCGGTCGAACAAACCGAAGAACTTTTAAAAACATTTGCTGACTATGTTAACGCCCATAAACCGGATAAATTAAAAAACGATCAACCTAATAACTAGGCCGATCGTTTTTATTTTCAGGATTGTTTTTTGGCTTAATTTCTGGATTGTGTTTAGCAAAGTCTTTTAACTGTTTTTGAATTCTTTGTGTAAGCTCTGCTTTACTTTCTTTGTGCTTCCTTTTACTTGATCGCTGTTGAATTATCTTTTGACCCTTACCTCTTCTTTTTGATTTTAGGTCAAGCGTAAAATCTGAAATTTTATTTTGATCTAGCTTACTTAAATGACCGATTTCTTTAAAGTTTAAACCGGCTTTGGGAAAGCGATAAATATTACCAAGATCGACCCAGGAAGGTTTCTTCAACCCAGCGGATTGCCAATCTTGAATCGGATAATATTGTTGCTTGATATAAGCCGACTTCTTTTCATACTGACTAGTAATTTTAAAAGCCTCGACCGTCTGTTCTAATACCCGACGAATTAAAACTGGCCGAGACTTGCCACCGTTAGTTTCTACAAAACTAACGTATAGGCTGACTAAGTCATTAGTCCTCATCTGGATCGTTGAGCCAATCAGAGACCTCTTTAGCGTCTTTGAACTCGGTGACTGGTGTCCCTTCGGTCGCCTTTAAAAAGCGTAAATTAGCTTTTTCTTCTTCGCTTAAAGACGCATTAAAAGGTAAAGCACCATTAGCAACAATCCGCTTGTAAAACATGTTAATGGCCGTAGTTGGATTTAAGCCCAATTCGCTTAAAACTGCTTCGGTATCATCGGCCAAATCTTTATCAATCTTGACTTGGACCCGTTTCTTTTCCTTAACTGCCATGATTGTCTCATCTCCTTTCATTTGCTACTACCATTATACTACCTTTTGAGTATCTGATCAACGGATAAAACCCTGGCCTCAGGCCACTTGAGGTTGGCATTGATCTAAAGGCTGAACTTTTGAGCTGGTTAGCCTGGTTAGCTCTGGCGCTCATTTAAAAGCCCCTATTCTTCTGTTTAATCCATTTAAATCTAACTTAAGTATTAAAGGGTCAGTAAGTCTTAAAACTTCTTAGAAAGGATTTTGTAGCCTTTTAGGACTAGTAGTACAACCCACTGTTGTCGTTGTCGGCCGGCTTTTCTTCTTCGGGGTGTTTGGCCGCGTATTCTCTAGCCGCTTGTTTATTCCACCAAACACCAAATAGATTTTACATGGTGCCGTACAGGTAGTTTTCCACGTTCTTGATGTGCTTCTCATTGCTTCTTAGGGCGTTAAAGTAACGTCTCAAGGCTTTAGTCATTAAAAATTTAAGTTCTTCGTCGTCCAGTGGGATTATGACGCCAATATCTTTATGATCCTTCTCAACTCGGTACTTAGCATTTAAGATAATACCAACGAAGCGACGCATCTGTTGCGGGGTACGGCACCAAAAACTAAGCAGTATTCATCATGTTACAGCACCCAAGTAAAAGCTACGAAGATAAAAACATTCATCCTCAAAATATGTAACCTAGAAAAAAGGCCTCCAGTGTTAAACCGGGAGCCTTTTTTAGTATACCAATTTCTACTTCAGATAAGGCGGCTTATCCCAAGTAACCCACATTCACCGCGGTACTTCCACATTCCGTTATTTTTTGATTGTGAACTTGTCCAAAAAAGAAGTGGTATAGGTCGCAGATTGGCTTTAATTGGGGAAAATGAGTTTGTGAAATTCACTGAAATTACGTCTAGGCCATTCCCTTGAATTCAACTGTCTCATTCTTTGTATTAACCAAAAACTTACCGACACTCCCCTGATACTTCACGGATACTTTAAATGAATACTTGTAATTTACCCGAGTGTATCGAATACTACTAATTCTTCCCTGATACCCTTGACTACGCAAAACTCTCTTCACTTGGTTCCTTTGTCGATCAGTAATTCTTGCAGAACTCCGATAGATTGTCTTCTTAACGATCACATCTGGATTCAATGGAACAATGTAATCCTTACATTCCAACAATTCCACCAACTTTCTTTTTTTCTTTGGAATTTGTCTTGACGGGTTACGGTTTTCCATTCAGTTTAGAGGGAGTGACGTTTTGAGCGCAGAATTGTTCCCTGGAATCAGCTATTTGGAATAACTGAACCAGAGTACAATTCTACTACTAAAAGTTTCCCCTTAGTTCGTCGGTCGTTAACGCCCGTCGCTTGTCTGTACAATTGCGGTATTGCTACCACCACTCATTATAAACCTACGTTTTCGGTTTAGCCTACTAAAAAACGCCCTAGCAGGCGTTGGTAATACGTATTTATTTTTGTTCGATCACCAACTAATCAGTGGCACCAAGCCGAAGCTTCGTTTTACCACCCGCGCCGTTAATGGTCGCGCTCACCATTCACCACCCAGCCGTACAGATGACCTTGTTGTGGTATAGCCAGACTTATTGAAGTCGCCCTGGCAAACGTGTCTCCTTGGATTTAGACCCCAGCTTGTCCCCTAGGGCTTTAAAAATCGCACCGGCCATGATATAATAGTCATTAAACTAGATGACTTTTATGTGGCGCTCACCGATTCCCGTCGGTGGGTGTTTTTTTATGTTCTATTTTATGAATTAACCATACCACTATTCAGCTTGTTTATAAACAAAAATTGCAAAAATAACAAAAGTAATTTGTAACAAGTTTCATGTAATTTGATACTTGTAATTTGTATCTTTATATTTACGTTGAATTGCTATGCTCGTTGCATTACAATGACTATGAACTAATAAGTTCAAGTCTGGAGGATCCTGTATGACCACATCGATCACGATAGGAAACTTTAAAGGTGGAGTTGGAAAAACAACAACTTGTGTAACCTTTTCTTATCTATTAAATAAAGCCCATAGAAAAACCTTATTAATTGATTTTGATCCACAAGGAAATGCTAGTGAAATTATAGAAAAAACATTTCCTGTATTCAAACAAAAAAATTCCAAAAGTTTAACTGATGGTATTAAGAATCTGGATTTATCTGAGTCCATTGCACACGTCACAGATTACCTTGATCTGATGCCTAGTGATTGGAGCTTATCTTTGCTTCCTGATATGCTTGAAGATTATAAGAAAAGTGACCGACCACTATTTTTAAAAACTTTGCTAACAAAAATTAGAAATGATTATGATTATATTTTAATAGACGTTCCGCCAACGCTATCAGCATATACAAATAATGCCGTTTTAGCCTCAGATTACGTAATTATGGTTATGCAGACTCAAGAGCAATCTTACTCAAGTTCTTTAAAATTTGTAAGCTATCTTCAAGGGCTTAGAAAAGACTATGACAAATCATTTGATTTGCTTGGTATTATTGCCTATCTGGTTAAAAAAGACGGACCTGTCGATCATGAAGTGTTGAAAGCCGCTAATCAAGCCTTTGGAAAAGCCCTATTTCATGGGAACGTATTTCAAAGAGAACGTGTTAAACGTTTCGGAAAAAGTGGAATTAAAGATGAGGATATGTGGGACAAAAGGGCTTTATATATGTATCAAGTAGTATTAGATGAAGCTCTATCACGAATTAATCTGTTGGAGGAGTAGAATATGCCGGAAAAGAAAAGTCTTTTAGATCAGATTGATGCAGAGAGTCAATTAAAAGATGGCGACTCTCCTTTTAAACGAAAAGAAAAAACAAAACCATTACGAGTTAGAGAATCATTTTACAATGATATTCGAAAAATTGCCTTCGAAGAAAATACAAAAATGGTTGAGATTTTAGATGACATAATAAAGCGTGGGCTTCGAAGCTATAAAAAGAGTCACCCAGATACAGATTACAAGTAACTTGTAACTTGTAATAAGTAACTTGCAATTTTAATTTAACCTGAACAAAATACGCTTACGACTCAAATGCAGGCTTTGGAATCCAGCGATGCTAACAAAGAAAAAAGTAAATAATTACGCGCTCTCAGACAACACGTTCACCTTTTAGATGTATACTTGTCCGTTTAAATTAAGCAGAATGCACACAAAAAAGTCCTCTATTACGCGGAATAGAGGGCTTTTCTGAAATCAGTACATACAGGCTTTGCTTAGGAGCGTTGCTTGTGTCCATTTAGGACATACACAATCTACCAAATATCCTTTTTCATGATCTTTCACCTGTTTTAGATTTTAGAAGTATCACTTGGTTTCTCAATTAACTTAAACCGTCGCTGCTGCGTGCGTTTACTAATCCCCGTCTTTCGTTCAATCATCTTGTAGGTCATGCCTTGTTTTCGCAGCTCATAAGCAAATCTGATTTGTTCATCAGAATACGTTTTCGGTCGCCCTTCCCGAAACAACGGATCATGTTGCTTGGCATACAATTTACCTTCTTGTGTGCGCGTGACAATCATATCGCGTTCAAACTGCGCAAAGGCGCTAAATA
>NZ_BTPW01000048.1:0-8020 GCF_036246185.1 Lactiplantibacillus paraxiangfangensis | reverse complement strand
AGATAATCATTTGCTTCGTATCTTCTGATATCTGGCAATGCGGTTTAACTAATGATGTTTGTGCGCTAAAAGTATGCTTACAGGATTTACACCGATAACGTTGCTTACGCAATTTTAAAATAATTGGTCGTTCTTTGACTGGGGGCATTCTGACATTAATTAGATTAGTCCCAAAACGTACTACTTCGGGCTGGCCACAAAGTGGGCAGTTCTTTAAAGGATAGGTCAGTTTAGCGTGAATGACCTGTTTGCTTGGATTACTACTATCAATATCAGTACAAATAATATTTGGGTCTTTAATTTGAAGAGTATCTTCGATAAAATGATTTTGGGACATCTTTTCTCACTTGCCTTTACTTTTACTTTGGTCGGTACGGGTGGTGCATTGGGGGAAGTTGTCCTTTTATTTTACACAAAAACTGGGTGTTGATGGATTTCCATCAACACCCAATATTCTAGAGCCGGAAGATTTAAGTATCCCGCTTAAAATCACTACCAAGTATGGCCACTGTTGCGTAGGTAACGGTGGTTATTTTATTACCATGACCCACCAAATATCAATCGCTGTTTCTGTATGCTAATTAAGGTGTAACTTTTACGGGATGTGTATATTCAATATGGGTGTTACAAGGTTGTAGCAGAGCTGTCTTGCTTAGGAGTGGTCTCAATAGGTATCATTAACTCAGTAGAAAATGGAACGGAGAAATGTGATGACAACTACTTTTGATGACTTGATGAAGTCAATTAACGAAGCGGGTAAGGATGTCCAGCGTGATAGGGGCAATATGTTTGAGGACGTGGTCAAGTCATACTTAACAAACGAACCTACTTACAAAAGAGAATTTGACCAGGTATGGTTATTGCGTGAAGTTCCCGAAAAATACAATATTCCAAAGAAAGACCTTGGGGTAGACTTGGTAGCACGCAATCGTAATACTGGTGAATTGACTGCTATCCAAGCTAAATACTATAAAGGCAAAGTTGGTAAAAGCACCATCAATAGCTATATGGCGGAACTGAATAAAAACTACTACGCTAACGGTTTACTGGTAGCAACAACTGATGAGTGGAACAGGAATGCGGCTGCAACTTTGGAGGATACAACCAAGGAAGTTAGTCGGATTGGCCTTTCTAATTTAAGACATGCTGCATTTGATTGGTCTCAGTTTAATTTCGGTAATGCGGACCAAGCTATTCAAGCAAGTAATAAACAACCGCGAGATTACCAGAAAACGGCTATTGCTAAGACACTAGATTATTTTCGAAATCATGAACGTGGCAAGTTGATTATGGCCCCGGGGACCGGGAAAACTTTTACCAGTTTGAAAATTGCTGAAGCTATGGCCAAGAAGTCTGGTTCAGATGACTTTAAGGTCTTGTATCTCGTGCCAAGCATCCAACTATTATCTCAAACTTTATTTGCGTGGAATAATGACGTTTCCCCAGAAGTCGACCTTGTTTCATTTGCCATTACTTCTGATCGTAATGCATCCAAGAAGCGTACCTTCAGCAATGATGATGATGGTGACTTGAATGTTTCGGATATTGGGTTACCTGCAACTACTGACGTAAACAAGCTGATGAAGAATTATCATCAATTGCGTGAATGTGATGGTAACCGAATTACGGTCATTTTTAGTACTTACCAATCTATTGATGTCATTCATCAAGCCCAACAACTGGGATTCCCAGAATTTGATTTGATTATTGCCGATGAAGCTCACCGGACAGTTGGGGCACACTCTGCTCAAGATGAGACTGGTATGTTCATGAAGGTTCACAGTAACAATCTGGTTAAGTCTAAGCACCGTCTGTATCAAACTGCTACCCCGAAGATTTATTCAGAAGATACCAAGAAGCAAGCAAAAGAAGACAGTGTCATTGTGGCATCTATGGATGATGAAGCTACTTATGGCGGAGAGATTTATCGATTAGGATTTGGCGATGCCGTGGCGCGTGGTATCTTGACTGATTACAAGGTCGAGGTGCTTGCAGTTGATGAATCTGTTATTCAACGTGATATGCAAACTAGTTTAGCGACTGAAAATGGGCTGGGCATCGATGACATTGGTAAAATTATTGGTGTTTGGAATGCCATGATGCGGCGGGAGAGCTTCTCCAATAAGGTAGAAGGGAACCCCATGCGCCGGGCAATTGCTTTTGCTTCTGTAATTGACAACCAACGTGGACATGGCGCTGGTAAAGTTGGTTCCAAACAGATGGCTCAAGAGTTCAATCATGTGGTGAATGAATATTTAGGTGCTGATAATCCCAACAGTTTCCATGTAGATGTTAAACACGTTGACGGTTCAATGAATGCACTCCAGAAGAAGGATGCGATTGATTGGTTAGCAGCTGATTTCCCTGACGATGAAGCTCGAATTCTTTCCAATGTTAAGTTTCTGACTGAAGGCATTGATGTTCCGAACCTTGACGCCATTGTATTTTTCGCGCCAAAGAAGTCTCAGATTGATATCGTCCAAGCGGTTGGCCGTATCATGCGGAAATATAAGGATAAGGACTACGGTTATATTATTTTGCCCGTGGTTGTTCCTGCTGGTGTTGATCCAGAAAGTGTCTTGGATGATAACAAAACTTACAAGACCGTTTGGCAAGTATTAAATGCCTTACGTTCCATTGATGAACGTTTTGAAGCTTCAGTAAATAAATTGGATTTGAACAAGAAGAAACCTAAGAACCTCAATGTGATTGGGGTAGGCGGTGCACCAGATGATGATATGAGTTCCAACTCCAAGAAGTCTGGTGAAGAACATGGAGCAGAACAAACTGAATTGGAACTCAACTGGCATGAAATTCAAGACGCCATCTATGGACGGATTGTTAAGAAAGTTGGCGACCGCCGGTATTTGGAAGATTGGTCTAAGGATGTCCAAGACTTAGCACAACGGCACATTCGTTGGATTCAAAACCTGATTGCAGACAAGCAGTCCCCCTTTGCTAAGGCTTTTCGGAAATACGTCAAGAGTTTGCAACACAACATCAATTCTGATATTGACCAGGATCAGGCTATTGAGATGTTGGCGCAACACATCATTACTAAGCCAATTTTTGAAGCTCTGTTTGACCAGTATAGTTTTGTGAATGACAATCCGGTTTCTAAGGCCATGGAAGATATGATTAACCTTATGGTTGAGGCAGGTTTTGATAAAGAACAAAAAGCACTAGAACCATTCTATGAATCTGTGCGTTTACGGGCAACAGGAATTGATAATTCAGCGGCTAAGCAAGATTTTATCAAGACCCTTTACAACAATTTTTTTACTTCTGGTTTCAGTGGTACCACTAAACGATTAGGGGTAGTCTATACTCCAGTTGAGATTGTGGATTTCATTGTTAAGTCAGTAGACGAAGTTCTGAAGAAGTATTTTGGCCGTAATTTAGCGGCAGAAAATGTCCATGTTTTAGACCCATTTACGGGAACTGGGACGTTTATTACCAGAACCTTGCAATACTTGGCTGGTGAGATGGAACGTGGCGAGATTACCCTTGCCGATATTACGCGCAAGTATACCCAGGAATTGCATGCTAACGAAATTGTTCTGTTAAGTTATTATATTGCGGCAATCAACATTGAATCTGTATTCGATGAAATCAATGGTCCAGAAGAGTACATTCCTTTCAATGGAATTGTGTTGGCTGACACCTTTGAATCTACAGAAAATGCTGATGTGTTGGATGAAGACATGTTTACTGGCAACAACAAGCGTTTGAAGAAACAACAGGAAGTGCCAATTACGGCGATTATTTCAAACCCTCCATACTTTGTTGGCCAGCGTAGCGAAAATGATAATAACCAAAATGTTCACTATGAAAAGCTGGAGCAACACATTCGGGATACTTATGCTAAGAATTCTAAGTCAAAGAATAGTAGTTCGTTGATGGATAGCTATATTAAGGCGTTCCGCTGGGCAAGCGACCGTTTAGGTGGACAAGGCGTAATTGGGTTCATTACCAATGCGGGTTATCTAGATTCCAGCTCTGCGGATGGTATGCGCAAGTCCCTTTATGGCGAGTTCAATTATCTGTATATTTTCAACTTGCGTGGAAACCAGAGAACATCTGGTGAACGTTCGCACAAGGAAGGAGGTAAGATATTTGGATCAGGTAGTCGTGCACCGATTGCAGTAAGTATTCTTGTTAAGGATGGCTCAGATAAGCACGAGCTGTTCTATCACGATATTGGTGATTATTTGTCCCGTCAGCAGAAACTTGATATCATCTCACAAACTGGAAGTATTAGCGGGATTGAATGGAGCACTGTTGCTCCAGATGACAATAACGATTGGCTTAATCAGCGTGATGCACACTATCAGACTTTTGCATCTATCAGTCAGGATGATGCAGGGATTCTGCTACCTGGTGGGCAAGGAATTCAAACAAACAGAGATGCATGGGTATATGGTTTCTCTAAGGCTGACGTAGAAACCAAATCCCGCCGTTTGCTGAAAAACTATAACGAAGAAGTTAGTTCGATTAAATCCAGCAAAATCACTTCGGAGTCAGGATTGACTGATGATGCAACGAAGATTAAGTGGACTAGTGAACTCAAGAAGAATGCTATGAAAGAGACACAACTTAATTATCATTCTGAAAAGATGCGGTTAGGCTTGTATCGTCCCTTTACTAAAAAGTGGCTGTATTATGATAAGCCGTTGATTCATCGAATTGGACACTACGTCGCGGAGTTTGGTGATTCAAATACGGTTATATTAACAACGGGTAAAGGAACCTCGCGAGAGTTTTCAAATATTGCAACTGACTTGACTCCTGATGTTCAGTTGTTAATGAACTGTCAAGCTTTCATGCGTTATAACAATGAAGTCCAAGAGGATGCTCTGTTTCAACCTGGTCGGGACAATGTATCCGAAACCTTTGCCAAGAAGTTGGGACTTTCTACTGACGATACCTATGCTTATGTTTATGGTGTCCTGAACTCACCAGAATACCAAAGCCGGTATGCTAATGATTTGAAAAAAGATTTGGCGCGAATTCCAGTTCTGAAGAATATTGAACAGTATGTGGCTATTGGTAAGCAACTGATGGATTTGCACATCAATTACGAAGAAGCGCCAGTCTATGATGGGTGTGATATTGTGTTTAGGTCTAAAGAACCAAGTTATAAGGTTGAGAAGATTCGATTTAAGTCTCGAGATGACCATTCTGAAATTAGGTTCAACTCTGATATTATCATCAAGAATATTCCTGACCGCGTTTATGATTATGTGGTTAATGGGCGTTCTGCGGTTGAGTGGATTCTTTATCAATATCAGGTAAAAACTGAAAAAGCCTCTCAAATTACTGATGACCCTAACGAATATAGCGAAGACCCGAAGTATATTTTTAATTTACTACTACGAGTTATTACGGTATCGTTGAAGACGCTAGATTTGGTGTCACAGTTGCCAAAGTTTGAATTAGCAGAGTAATATTAACGAGAAAGCAAATATATATATTGTTACATGAATGAAACCCAGGCATCCTGTCACATTTTGTGGAGGTACCTGGTTTTTATTATGCCTTTAGACCGATTTGAACGCGCTAAAGCGTGCAAATCAAAAAAAGCTACCTGCTATACGGGCGGATGGTGGCTAAGTTTTTTTGTCCAACACCGAAAATTTTAAAGGAATTGGTCATCTGGTAGCGGAGTATTAAGTCTGGTAAAAAGTAATTCTAGAGAATATCAGTTGACAATTTAGTGCATTCTTGATAATATATATAACGTTAAGAGCGTAATTCTATTGACTAACTGGAGGACGAGATGAAATTTCAACAATTTAAGCTTGGTACCATCGCTGATTTTAGCAGTGGTATATTGTTACCGCGAATCACAGATACTGTCAATGAAGTACCAAGCAGTCGGGTTATTTATAATCCATTATCTGAGTCATCAAAATATGTTCATGGTAAATCTAAATTACCATTGATTACACCTGAACAGATTGGAATATCATTACTTCAACGTGAGGCGTTCTTGGTTGAGGAAGATTCACTAATAAATGATCAGATATTAACTGCTAACTTTGCTGCAGTAACACTTAGTAAACAGTTGGACCGGGGATACTTTGTTTGGTGGTTCAATCACAGTCTCGAAGCACAACGGCAATTAGAAGCAACTGGTCAGTTAGGACGGCGTGTGGTATTGAAAGACTTGCGAGAAATCACTATTTCGATACCCGACCCAGGACTACAACGGGATGTAGGACTGTTAAGTACAATCAGTCACCAACAATCACGTGTATTGAAAGAAAAAGCTATGTTGACTGAAGAGCGAGCGCTACAGTTTATTCGGCAAAAAATGATGAAGGAAGGTTAAGTAATGAAAAATACAAAAAATATTGAGGAAGTTAAACAGGCTGTTTGGAATGTGGGAAATAAGTATCGAGAACAATTTGAATCTGTATATATTGTAACAATCTGGATAGATATGATTTACTTACATGCGATGAAACCAGAATATGCTTCAATATTGGAACAAGCAGCTGATGACCTGAAAAAAATGACTGACCAACTTCGTGTTGTAGCTAATTCAGATGAGGTTGAATTAGCTGTGATTAATGATTTCAGTGATAGTATTCGGCGTATTTTGTTGCCACGGACAACTGATGATAATCGACTCCAGGTTTTTAATGGGATTCGGGAAGACGGTCTTGAACTAATTCATATTCAATATGACCGGATTGCGTTAATAAAAATTCTGCAACAAATGAATATTGACTTTGGACCGCAGTCCAATGGCCAAATTGCCACGCCAAATCAGATTAATGACTTGATGGTTCGGATTGCAGAAGTACACCTCAAAAATGGTGGGCAGGTTACGGTATATGATCCTGCTGCTGGGACTGGAGGATCTTTAATCGCTATGAGACGTATGCTTGACAGTTCAAGAGAGGTGACCTTGGTTGGTCAAGAAATAAATACAGAGGCGTACATGCGTTGCGCAATGATGCTTAATCTAATTAACGATGATACTACGACGCATAGACTAATTAATAATGATGTATTTAACGAAAAAGCAGAGAATAAGAATTTGAGGGCAGATATTGTTATTAGTGATCCACCATATTCAGTTAAATGGGCCCCAAACAGAACACTTTTGAAGACTAAACCATACTCGGAAATTGGTGTACTGCCACCCAAGTCTAAAGCAGATTTTGCGTTCGTTTTGCATGGACTAGAACACTTGAAAGATAATGGTATCATGGTGATTCAGTTGCCACACGGGGTGCTGTTTCGAGGTGCAGCTGAGGCTAAAATTCGTCAATACTTACTTGAAAGAAATTATATTGATGCAGTGATTGGTCTTCCAGCTAATTTACAATATGAGACCTCAATTCCGACGATGCTTTTAGTTCTCCGCAAGGGCCGCTCAGGTCAGGATGTGCTTTTTATTGACGCAAGTGATGAAGTTGAAAAGTTACGACCTAATAATATTCTCCCAGAATTATCAGTAAAAAAAATTACTGATAGTTATAAAAGATTTAGTAATATTGATCAGTATGCACATGTTGCTACGCATAGCGAGATTGTCAGCAATGATTACAACTTGAACATTCCTCGCTACGTGGACAAGTTTATTCCACCCGAAGTAATACCTGTCTCTAAGTTAGAAGAACAACTATCTGTGCTTAATGAAAAGTTGTCAAATTTTGAGACTGTGACTCAAGATATCATGTCGAAATATAAGAGAGAATAGACGTATATTTATGAATTCATGCCGGGCCAATAGACAGTATCGATATGTACGAGCGTCAGATTTGATGTGACTATATTTAAACATATATCTGACAAGGGCTGCTGGTTTTTGATCATCTTGAAGATGCTGGGGAACGAGATAGCCGTGATATATATAATGTATTTTGATTACCTATCAATTGGATGTAAGCTGATTCCTGAGACAACTTTTAAGAGAGGGTATAATGAATAAATCGTCTCTCAAAAGGAAGGAATTTTTACATGCCAACTCGTTACGACAAAGAATTCAAACAAAACATCATCAACC
>NZ_BTPW01000047.1:0-9023 GCF_036246185.1 Lactiplantibacillus paraxiangfangensis | reverse complement strand
CCAACACGGCATTGAAGTATCCGATGTTGAAAAAGACTTCAGTACCCAAGATATTTTCATTGGTCTCAAAACCGCAATTGAGAAGAAAATCTGGATGATTCAGGCAGAGCTTGGGTCGGCGCCGGAAGTTGATGAATAAAATAATATTAAAAAATCGGTAGGCTTATGGTAGATTGTAAAATTAATCCGAACGCCCATTTGGATATTGGACAGCCCTAGTTCACAAAAGGTTTCGATTTTAATTCGTTCGGAATAGGTTATACTAGACAAAAGATCAGCTCCTAAAAGATGGGTTTGTGGTAAACACCATTTTAAAGGAAGCTGATCTTTTTTGTCCGAACAGCGTTCGGATTAATTTTACAATCTACCTTAAAACTAAAACTCTCCACGATAGAATTATATCATATGTTGAGAGACGTGTTCTAAGCCCTCGTTCAGTGTTGAAATGGTATAATCTATCATAGTGAACATTCAAAAACGTTAGGAGAACGATTCATGAACAACAATGAACGATTATATAAAATATCTGAAATAGCTGATATTGCAAAGGTTAACAAAACTAAAGTGTGGCGGTACATTCGTGATAATAACATTTCAGAACGTTCAATGAAAGGAAACGCGAAACTATATTCCGAACACACTAAAGACGTTATTATAAAGGCGTTTTCAAGTGAATCCGTTCACCTTGCAACTGAAACGAAAGCAGATACGTCACGAATATTGCTTGAACAAATAGACATTTTGAAGGGCGAACTTGAACGAAAGAACGATCAATTAGATAAAATGCAGTCATTACTTGACCAGCAACAACAACTCAATTTGTCTACTAACCGTCAAAATGAGAAGTTACTTGATACCACTACGAACAACACCCCCTCACAGGACGATAGCCCCTCGCAAAGCGACGATACAGACGTTTTAAAGCCTACCGAGGGTAATTCCAAGGGGGTAGAGTATAAGACGCCTAAAAAGGGCTTATTCGGCTGGCTAAGACGTTAAAAATACCCCTTTGTCATATTATCGGCAAAGGGGTATAATATTGTTTGAAACTAAATTAAATAGACAAAAAAATTCCCTCGGAGCCTAAACCGGGGGAACACACTAACTCTATCAAGTTTATGTGTTCATTTTACCTACTATTGTAAGATTTTTCAAGTAGGTAGAGTTGAATTTTTCTGGATCACGGGGGAGCCAAGCCCCGTTACTAGAGTGGCAACATTCTAGCCAAGCCAACTAATCTTACCTTTCGAGGACTGACAGCCGGTTAGCGGAGCTAATGAAACAAGTCGACAGGTCAAGTGAGAGCCGCCGCTATAAACTCCCACTAGGAATTAACCTATACTTGTATTTAGGCTGGTTCCAAACGGTGGCCCCACGTACGGGGCGGGCGGTAAAGCAGTACGAAAGTACAGGGCTATTACGCAAGGCCAGTGATCCAAACAACTAAAAATAAATGATTGCTGGCACCTATCAAGGGTGCTTTTTTGATAGGCTAAATTAGTTAGGCTAATCTACAAGCGCAATAGTAACAATACAAGTGTTTTTACGTGACGGTGATTCGTGACGAACAACAAAAAGTTTTCTTCTTCGCAAAACAAGGGGAAAACTATATCCCGCTCAGGTTCAAGCGTTCTGAACAGCAAAGGGCAAGTGCACTAAACTGGTTTGACCTTGAGGGTTAAGAGCACGTGATTGCGTGCAGATAGGTTAGACTAGGGTGTTATTAATATACTAGCCGTCACGTAGACCACAAGACGTTAAGAACTAACTACTAACGACAGACACACTATTAATATTATATAGTCTCAGCCTAGGCGGGTTCTAAGCCGACATGTTTCGGACAATTATACATGAAACGTCATTATCACAAAGTAACTTACATACGTAGAATAATACAATTTCACAAGTGTAAAATAATGGTATATTAACATTTACAAATTTACTCTATTTTCACAAAGTATCGTTATCGCATGATATTGGTAAATATATAGCCTTATATCGTTGATATAACAACGTTTTTAACACTTCACAAAGTTTAGCTTTGAATACTATGTGTTATGTTAACTAGCATAAAATAGTGCTATAATGAAAACTGACTCTAGTGGTTGCAACTAGCGTTAATAATGCTATACTACGTTTGTGCTGTATGACATGACATTGCACACTACTTTCAGTAACTTAACTGCACAATAAAAAGGCCTACCCTTAATTGGATAGACCTTTTTATTGTGTCGATTTTAATGTTATTATAATAATATGTGCTATCTATATTACTTGGGGGAGCGGCTATCTGTTTAGATAGCCGCTTTTTAATATTGCAATTTAATTAGAATGATCTAAAATAAAGTTGTCCCATTAGTCGGAACTCATGGTATTCCGTTTCGAAGTGACAACTTCTTAGTGAGCACTTACCCGGGTGTTCACTTTTTTAGTATTGCACCAAGTTTGCATAGTGCTATAATCATGCTTGTGTCTCCGACATGACACAAACACCTACTTCATAATAGTGTGACGATTCTAGCAAAATCATAAAGGCCCGTCATTAATTTGATAGGCCTTTTTGTGTGCTAACAAGCAACCTAAGCAACTTTATATGCTAAAAGGTGTAAAAACTAGTTAAAAGCTGTCAATTCCTTATGCTCCCACGTTTTGCTCGTCCGCTACCATTGACAGCAAACAGTTAGTTTTTTTTGAATCTTAACAAGAATCTAACTGCTATATTCGTTTTTAAGGGCCTTATTTCTCGTTTCTAGTGATTTTGAGACTGTCTATATATAAATTTATACCAAAGCAAAAATAAAAAGCCCTTAGCAGGCTTTTAGAGGGCTAAATAACGAAGCCAGGACGATTAATAATATCTTCTTGTCTTTTTTGCA
Organism: Lactiplantibacillus paraxiangfangensis; assembly: GCF_036246185.1. Lineage (NCBI taxonomy): Bacteria > Bacillati > Bacillota > Bacilli > Lactobacillales > Lactobacillaceae > Lactiplantibacillus > Lactiplantibacillus paraxiangfangensis. The sequence goes on along the minus strand of NZ_BTPW01000047.1, from coordinate 6,147 downwards.
AAACATAAGTATACAGGGAATCATACAAATTCTTTTTGATCTCGTCAGGTTCATTGAAAGAAGCTTCAAACAATTCTTGAATATCAACTTGCCAAGGATCAGCAAGCATTTCATCAATGGTTTTTAATACTTTCTTTTCGTCCATCTTGATTACTCCTAACATCAAAATAATGATTTCAATTTAGATTCACAGATTTTACAGTACCGTTATTCCAAATTTGTTACCAAACTTATAAAGATTCTTTGCACAGAACGATTAAAAAAATTGGCTTAAAACATCTTAATCCGCAACACTTTTTAAATATTTGAAACATAACAATCTTAGTTTAGGTGCAAACATAAATTGAATTAAAAATATGCTCAATTAAATAACGAGAAAAATTGATTTTATGGTTATCAGCAGACCGAGTGAAACGAGGTCAATGCGCACTTATACCCTTGACAAGTGTCAAGGGTAGATTTAATACCCATCGAAATGGGTATTATTTGTATTAGAAGGCTAGCGCCAACTATAAAAAGCCTAGAATAAACCCTCAAAAACATAGAGCTAAATCTCAAGATTAATCAATCACATTACGAAGGATCCAATGACTATAATCAAGACGAGCACTGGGAGTTATTACCCAAGGGTGATTAATTTCGAAAATTTGAATTTCAGTTGCTAAGTAAAGTGGCGTCTTACCATGATTAAAAGCAAAAACGGGTTGCGGAAAATCAGGCTTACTAGCAACCTGATGAACACTTTGACGAGAATTCATCTGCCAACGAATTTTTAAATCTTCACGCGACAATAATTGTGGCAGCTGTGTTTTTTCAATTTGAGCTTGTTGTTGCAACTTTTGTGTAAACTCTTGTTTAGTCTTGTTTTGATGCCAATCATCAAAAAGATCATACTTGTTTGATTTAAAATCTAAATCCATAAAGCCAGCCTCCTAACCAAAATCAATTTTATCCAGCATCGTTTCAGTACTAGCCTGGTCTAAGCCTAAATAAGCTAAAGTCATTGCTTCACTGGAATGATTTAGCAAATTCATGACTAAGCCAATATTATAATTTGATTGCGTGTAAACGCGATAAGCCCCGGTTTTACGCATCGTATGGGTCCCTAGATAATTAATTCCTAACAGATCGCCAACCTTGCTCATGATTTTGTAGAACTGTTTTTCCGTGATATGTCGTTCTGGGTGCTGAATCGAGGGAAACAACCAGTCAGAAACCAAATGGTTTTCTTGCAACCAAGCTTGATAGGCTAATAAATCAGTTTGCACGGGTTTTAAGTAGAGCAGGTTAGCTTTACCGGTCTTTTGGTCGTGTATAAACGCATTCTGACGCACGGTGCCGTTTTCGTTAAAGACATCTGTCCAACGAAGCTTCATAACGTCGCTCACTCGCAACAGAGTCGCTTTACCCACTTGAAAAACGGTATAGTTACGCCAACCAGCTTTGAAATTATGGAGTAACGTATCTTGCACTTCTTTGAGAACATTTGAATCTTTGATGGGTAAGACAATTTGTTGCATAGTTTTAGCTCCTTAAAAAATTGATTTTTAGTACAAATTAAAGTACAATATTAAGTACAATGAAAGGGTGGTAAATATGACATTAGCATTAACACAGAGCGATTTTCGCGCTAACCTAAAAAAATATTTAGATCAAGTTAATGACGAAGACGAAACCGTTTATATTGCTCGTTCAAATAGTCGCGCAGTAGCCATCGTTTCACAAGAAAAAATGGACTGGCTAGAAAGAGCATTAAAAGCGAAAGAAGGTTCGTTAGAATATGCCATTGCACGTGATCAGTTAATTAAACGCCATGTTTTACCTGACGATGAAATTGTTGAATCAGATGATGATTATTGGGGTCAGTTTAAATAATGAAAAAACTAAGATTTAAACCACGTGCAACCTTTAATGCTGATTTAAAACGGTTAGCCAGTTTAGACAAATCTATTATTGATGAAGTTCGAGCAGCCATTGACCTGTTACTTGAGCAACAACAATTACCACCAGAATTTGAAGATCATGAGCTTAATCGGCGAATGAGCGGTTATAATGAATTTCACTTACGAGATACCCCGAAAAACAAAACACCAAGCGAAACTAACGATGTCCTGGTGGTTTATACGATTGATAAAGATGAACTAGTCTTAATTGGCATTCGAGTCGGATCGCATGATCGTTTATTTCCTGGTCAAAATCGTGCTAAAAGGTATCGAAAAAATGACAAATAGAAGAAGTTATTTTTATAATATGAAAATAAATAACCCCTAATATCTACATTATAGATATTAGGGGTTATTATTTCAATGTTTTTGAGGGGCGATTTGTTAAAAATGGGCCCTTAAAAATATATAGCTTACTTGATCTTCCCATTTTCCTGGAAGATCTTTTTTGTTCGAAAATAATCCGACAAAAATTTGTTTTCTTGTTTTTCTGTGCTAAAATTAAGCCGTCTACTCGAACGTGTGTTCGAATATTGAGCAAATAATTTTTAAGGAGGTTGAATCAGAAACTGCTTACTCATTTGATAGCTTGTTCGTTGTAGGCGCTTATGGTTGCTAAACAACACAGAAAGGACGATTTATGTATGGATGAAATGGTAAAAGAAACACAAGTCTGGCTCAACAAAACTTACGGTAAAGTTTCTGGCTTTGGTAAAGTACCCGAGGACGGTAATACTGGTTGGAACACAGTTTATGGGTTAACTAGAGCCCTGCAACACGAATTAGGTATCACAGATCTAGTTGATAATTTTGGCCCTTCAACTGCCGCTAAATGGGATACTCAATTTGCTAATAAAGTTAAAACTGGCTTTAAGCACAATGTTGTTAAAATAATCCAAGGTGGCTTTTGGTGTAAGGGTATCAACCCTGAAGACTTTACCGGAGAATTTACTACTAACACGGCTGCTGCTGTCGTTGAATTAAAAAAAGACGCCGGTATCAAAGACACCAGCGCCAATGTAAACTCGGATATTATGAAAGCCTTGTTGACAATGAGCGCGTTTGTTTTAGTTCCTGGTGGGGACGCTAAAATCCGTTCAATGCAACAACAGCTTAATCATGATTATCAAGCTTACACTGGTATTTTACCATGTGATGGAATTTATCAAAGGGATACGAACACTGCTTTGATTTATGCTTTGCAGTCAGTGGAAGGTATGGATACTGGAACTGCTAATGGTTATTATGGTCCTGGTACGATCAATAAAACACCAACTGTTAATTCTGGCGCAACTGGGGCAATCGTTAAAATTATTCAATATGGTCTTTACGTTAATGGTTTCTATTCAGGCGCCTTCAATGGCCAATTTACACAAAATGTTGCCGACGGTATAGTTTCCTTTAGAAAATTCATGAAGTTGCCTCCTTATACTTCAACTGCTGACCTAACTGTGATCAAAGGCTTATTAACTAGTAATGGTAACACTAACCGATCTTCAGATGGTGTCGACATGGCTACTCAAATCACATCAGCTGCTACGGCTAAATCACTGAAAGCAGCTGGCTATAACATTATCGGCCGTTATTTGACAGGAAGCGTCGGGACTGGTGCTGATAAACGAGATAAAAATTTGACTAACACTGAAGTTAAACTGCTATTAGATGCTAACCTTAAGATTTTTCCGATTTACGAAGATGGAGGTTATGAAGAAAGTTATTTTAATAGCAAGCAAGGTTTCGCAGACGCTTCTATTGCCGTTAATACTGCACGTCAGCTTGGCCTACCAAGTGGGACAGTTATCTATTTTGCCGTTGATGTTGATATTCAAGATGGAAACATGAGTAGTACGGTTGTCCCCTATTTCGAGGGTATTACTGGTATTATAGGATCAACTGAATATAAAGCAGGTATTTATGGAACACGCAATGCGTGCTTGCATGTAAACCACTTAGTTAAGTATAGTTTTGTTGCTGATATGTCTTCTGGATGGAGCGGAAATTTAGGGTTCAAAATGCCTGAAAATTGGAGCTTTGATCAATTCAATGAATTTACTGGAGCTTCAACAGGGATTGATATGGATCAAGTTGCTGTCTCTGGTAAAGATAACGGAGTTTCTAAAGTTACCAAAGTTAATATAAATCCTAACGCTGCTTTCTTTACCCAACTGCAACAAGTAGAAGACCAGGCATATAGTTATATCAGCGGTGAAAGCTCTTCAACACCTGCTGAACAACTTGTTACCCAATTTTATAGACAATTTTCCTATTCTTCACCAAGTTGGGCACCCTTGGCCGGTGGATTAAATACTAGCTGGTTAGCATTCGCAAACTCAGCATTACATGTTTCAAAAGAAAGTGACTTCGAAACTCTTTATGATAGTACTACTGGCATAAAAATTGGCTTACCACACATGATGGCTTCTTTAAACGCACTTTTATTTTGGGGAGAACCACAGTCAGCCTCAGGAATTCAGGACCTTGGGGGCTGGTGTGGAGATCTTTTAACAAGTATAGAAGATGCTCATCTTAACCAGAAAAAATACGGCTCTTTTTATGAATCAATTACTGCATATGTAGGTAATAAAGGGCAATTTGGAAGGGAAGATTTGGTTGACGATTTGGATGCACTTAACGTTTACAGTACAATCCATTCGCAAAACAACCAAACTATATCCAAAATTATTAAAACTTATTACACCGGTAATGAAAGCTCCGTTCGCTTTAATTCTTACCTAAGTAATCGTTTTGATGATGACCTTGATTCACTACAGAACGACACATATACTCTTTTAAAAGGTGGTACAGGTTCATGGGGTGCAGCTTATAAAACCGCTTTATTGGCTTTTAAAAAGTTTAAATTACAAAAATATCCTTCTTATACTGACAGTGAAGCAAAAGACGCCGCTAAAGCTTTTCGCAAGTTAATTGAACAAAACGCATAGAAAGTAATAAGCAAAATGATAAACTATATATATTAGTTTATCATTTTACTTATTTTAGTTTTTTACTTTTATCTAAAAAATAGAAAGAGGTGCTAAATCAGCCTTGTACTCATGGTTAATCGTAATATTAGTTGTTTTTTTTCTCATAACAATTGATTTTTTATATTTATGTGACCATATAAATGATACTATCATTGAAAATGGCTATTTTAAAAACATTCTTACAATTATTATTTCAATTTTATCTAGTTGGTTCATCTCCAAATATTTGGGCCCTTTTTTTCTAAATTTCACTTCAGAAGTTGGAGTTACCAATTCATTCGGCTTTATATTAATAATTGTTGCATTAATAGGCTTTTCACTCCTATTCAACGCTGCAAGGCATGACATTGTAACTAGGAAAAAAACTGTACAGCAGGCTCAAAAAAAATACTTCAGACACAATCAAGTCCTAACTTTTTCTATGGTTCATTACGTAATCGGAATAAGTAGTGTTGTAATAGTTAATAGCATTGTATATTTACCAATCTTCCTCGACTTTTTAATTCCGATTCCCAAAAGTTACCCTGGTAACGTTGAAAAAATTGAACTCCAAGAATTCATTACTTTTATTATTACTCTTGTAATGCCTTTTTTAATCATAGTTTTTACCCCCTTTTCTTTGAAAAAATTACTCTCCCATTTCAATAAATAGGGTCCATTATCTAGTATAGACCCTATATATTCATAGCCCCTTTCTGTTTGGTGTTAAAGTATTAGTCATCGATGTCATGCACTATCTTGTTTAGCTCCGTTTTGATGGAACTGGAAATATTTTCTAAATTGAAATGATTATATATTTCTTTATCCTTAAGCATCCTTTTTTGTGCCTTATTTAATTTACACTCATTGTTACCCACTACCCATTCATCCTTTCTACGTATAAAGGGGTTTGCGCACTTTCCTTTAACGCGTTTTGAACATCTTCATAAGGTAAATAAAATTCAATTGTAGATTAATTTTACAATCTTCCATATAACGTCTCCATCTTTTCAAAACGACTTAATTCTACGGGCTATAAATAACTTAATTTGCCAGTGTATAACGTTTCAGATTAAGCTACCACTAAGTTATAATAACCATATCGAAAGGAGACCAATCTAATGAAATATACGAAAACCAAAGCAGTATTAAATCAACTCGTTGCCGATTTGAGCCAGATGTCAATGATTATCCATCAGACGCATTGGTACATGCGTGGACCCAACTTTTTGAAGTTGCAC
>NZ_BTPW01000046.1:0-10281 GCF_036246185.1 Lactiplantibacillus paraxiangfangensis | reverse complement strand
GTAATGAACGCTTTAATCGGAATTTACGTTATTTTTATCCTAAAGGGACTCGTTTTGAGCACATTAGTGCTCAAGATTTAACGACGACGTTACTCCAAATTAACCAGCGACCGCTTAAAATACTCGACTGGCAAACACCGTATCAGGTTATGCTGACAAATTTGTCCAAAAATTCGGATTAAATTTGCAATCTACCGTACCAAAATATTATCTAATCTCAGAAAAGACCCGGCCGTCACCGAACAGGTGACGTTAAAGCAAGTTAAGCGGATTATGAGCAAGCTAGGCATTCGTTGCCAGGTTCATCAGAAAAAGCATTCACGAATCAAACAACAGGAGCAATACTTACAAGATAATGTTTTAAATCAGCGTTTTGGCGTTAACCAACCAAACCAGGTTTGGTTAGCTGATTCAACGGAATTGACCTATGGTGTTAACGGTCAGTATAAAGTGCGTTTGAGTGGCGCGCTGGATCTTTACGGTCGCCATCTAATTGCCCATAAATTAAGTGAAACTGAAACTTCGAAGGCAAAAGTTCAGGTTTTTCAACGGGCCTTTAATTTTGCGGGTGACGTCCACCCTGTAGTGCATACTGACCGAGATTCGGCATGCACATCAGGAACATTCAATAACTTTTTGGCGCAACATGAAGTCACCCGTAGTATGTCACGACCAGGGACGCCGTATGATAACGCACCAATGGAACGTTGGTGGAACGAGTTCAAATTGCGCTGGATTGATCGACACGCTAAACCAGTTACCTATAAAGAATTAGTGGCCTTGGTCGAAGAAGGCATCAACTATTTTAATCAACTAGATCGTTCACCAGCAAGAAACGACCTCACCCCAGCGGAATACTGGAATGAGGCCGTTTAAGCAAAGCAAAACTTATATTATTTCAAATGACAACTTGACAGGGACTAGTACAACTCAGGGGGCTTTACTTTAATATTTCCTGTAGATATTAGCCTTTTTTTAATTTTAATTATGTCTAGAAGCCTATGTTAGAAGTCATAGTCGCCGCTACTCATAGCTTCAGCATTACCCATTAGATAGCCAGCACCAACTTGTGAAAAGAAATCATGATTGGCCGTTTCGGTTGAAATTCCGTTCATTACGATTGGGTTGATATCTTTAATCTCAGCATTGGGGAAGCGGGATTCAAAGCCCATATTTTGGAGCGCCTTGTTGGCGTTGTAGTGAACGAATTGTTTAACGTCTTCCGCTAACCCAATCGGCGCGTAAACTTCTTCGGTGAACGCAAACTCGTTCTCAAGGAGATCGTCGAGCAACTCATCCATCCACTTTTTGAATGTTTTTTGTTCAGTCGCCGATAGCTCGTTATATCCCAATTGAAATTTGTAGCCGAGGTAGGTACCATGAACAGATTCATCGCGGATCACCAGTTTGATAACTTCAGAAAGATTTGCCAGCTTATTGTTACCACGGTACCAAAGTGGGGTAAAAAAGTTGGTGTAGTACAAAATTCCTTCAAGAAAGACGCTTGCAACTTTCTTTTCAAGGTTGTTTCCCGTTTGATAAATATCATTGATCCGTTTGGCTTTGTATTGCATTCTGGGATTATTGTTCATCCATTTGAATACTTCGTCAACAGTGGCTTGATCGTTCAAAGATGTCAAAATAGTGCCGTAGCTTTTGGCATGAATTGACTCCATCATCAAAAAGTCATTGAGGACTGCTGCTTCTTTTCGTGTCCGAACGTCGGGCCGCATCACGTCGACTCCTTCTTCAGATTGGAGTGTGTCCAGCAAGGCTAATCCACCCACAACCCGATTGATAACCGATTTTTCGGTGCCAGAGAGTGTCCGCCAGTCCCGTAAATCATTAGAAACAGGTACTCGCGTATCCAGCCAGTATTGTGCCGTTGCTTTATCCCATACATATTCGTCAAGTTCGTCTTCGATGATGTCCCAATTAATTGTTTTATAGCTCATTAGTTGAATACTCCTTAAAAGTCGTAGTCGTCATCGGTCATTTTTTCAGTGTCCGATTCATTGTTTGCAGCCGTTACCTGTTGCAAAAATTGATTTTGATCAATCATCAGTTCTTTGAGTTGCGCCACTAGTGAAGACGGTTGAACTTCGTAGACAGCGTTAAAGCCAAGTGACATTAATGCATGATTGGCACCATAGGAGGCCAGATTGATGGCTTCGGTGGCATCGTCAAGGTTAGCTTCTAAGAAGTCTTTTTCAGTTTGCATGAGTTGATCAAACTGTGTATTAATCCAATACTGCAGTTCGGTTTGATCACTTACAGTGAGTTCTTCAAATCTGAGGCGAAATTTGTAACCAATATAAGCACTAAAAAGGGCGCTACCGCGGAGAATATTAGCCAACATTTGGTAAGTATTGACGAGAGCCTGTGTTTGAAGTATTGTCCAGTATTTACCAAACGAGAGCCCAGTTTCAGTCAGAATAAAAAGGGCTTTTTTCTGTAAGGCCATATCGCTAGTGCTCATTTGGGCTAGTTGGTCAATTTCAGCTTGCAGATTGGCATTATCATCTGCCCAAGTAAAACTTTCACCGCCGTTACCCGGAATCAGAGCCCGGAAAATGGTCGTACAGCTTTTGGCATGGACTGATTTCATAAAGGTAATGGTGTTTAATACGGATTCTTCTTGTTGAGTTCGCCGATCGTGGCGAATAGCAGGGGTGCCAACTTCTGATTGGTAGACGGCTAACATTGATGTACCTGCCAACATACGAGTAATGGCCTGTTGTTGAGTATCTGATAGCTGTTGCCAAGCCGTTTGATCATTCGTGATGGGAATCCGAATGTCCAACCAAAAGTTAGTGGTGAGTCGTTCCCACATGTATTTATCGAAATTATCTTTAATATCATCCCAGTTAATTGCTTTGTAGTATAAATAGTCCATCGTTATTTGTTCGTCTCCTTAATTAGGATTCATGGGTATATGGGTCTTGTGACCCAATAACGTATGCCGGTGTGTTAAACGGACGGTAAGACCCCAAGTGAATTTCCTAGATCATGCATGATTCACATTCATTTGCCGTTTTAATTTCATCGTCTTCTGTAAACGTTCGAATGTAATAAAGTGACTTAATGCCCTTTGTCCAGGCGTAATTCCGTAACCGGTTAAGGTCTCGGGTTGTCATCTTTAAATTGTTATTGTCCTTCCACTCGTAAAGGTCAGGTTTCAAAACTGAACGCATAAATAGTGTCAGACTCATGCCTTGATCAATGTGCTTTTGAGCTACGGCATAGGTGTCAATAATTTTTCGTTGATCAATATCATATGCGGGTGTGTAGTAAGGCAAAGTTTCGTTAGACAGGTAAGGTGCTGGATAGAAGATTGAGCCTACCTTATTTTCCTGCCGTTGTTCTACTAATTGTGTGATTGGATGAAGTGATGCACTTGTTTCATTGACGTACGAAATTGACCCGTTCGGTGCCACAGCGAGTCTATTACGATGATAAAGGCCGCCAGTAATCACAGCTTGCTTGAGTGCCTTCCAATCTGTAACAGATGGTAATTTAATATTTTTGAAGATTTTTGCAACTTTGGTACTCTTAAATTTAAAGTCTGCGTTCAAGTATTGATCGAAGTAACTGCCATCAGCGTACTTTGATTGGTCAAATTTAGCGAAGGTTTCGTGGCGTTCACGGGCAATTCGATTGCTCGTAACGAGTGAATAGTAGTTTAAAGCTAGGAAGTAGGCATCAGTAAATTCAAGGGCCTCTGGTGAGCCATACTCAATTTGGTGGCGTGCAAGGGCAGTATGCAGACCCATAGCCCCTAATCCAATCGTGTGGTAAAGTTCGTTACCATGTTTAACAGTCGGTACTTCCTTAACGTCGGTTGTGTCAGTTACGAGGGTGAGCGCACGAACAGCAACCTCAACTGAGTGACCGAAGTCCGGCGAGTCAATCATATTCATGATATTAGTTGATCCGAGATTACATGAAATATCGGTGCCAATTGTCTTGTACGATAGGTCATCATCAAGTTTTGACGGTTCTTGAGGCTGTAAGATCTCACTACAAAGGTTACTCATAATAATTTTGCCATCGACAGGGTTAGTTTGGTTGGCCGTATCAATGTTCAAGATGTAAGGATAACCAGATTCTTGTTGGAGTTGAGAAATCTTTTGTTCTAGTTTCCGCGCGTTAAAAACTGACTTCTTAATATTGGGGTTAGCGACCATGTTGTTATATTCTTTGGTGATATCGATGTAAGCAAATGGCGTACGATATTCACGTTCGACATCATAGGGGCTAAAAAGATACATTGGTTCGTTAGTCTTGAGTAATTCATAATATTTATCAGGAACAATCAAACCGAGGGACAAGGTCTTCACCCGAATTTTTTCGTCCGCATTTTCCTTTTTGGTATCCAGAAAATGTAAGATGTCAGGATGGAAGACGTTGAGATAAACCACTCCGGCGCCGTTCCGTTGCCCAAGTTGGTTACTGTAGCTAAATGAGTCTTCAAGTAACTTCATCACTGGTACAACGCCAGACGAGGCGTTGGAAATCTGCTTAATAGGATCACCTGAGGCGCGCAAGTTTGACAGGTTAACGCCGACGCCCCCACCGATTCGAGATAGTTGAAGGGCAGAATTAACGCCGCGTCCAATTGAGAGCATGGAGTCGGCCACATCGATTAAAAAACATGATACCATTTCACCGCGCCGTTTTTTACCCGCGTTGAGAAACGTGGGGGTGGCAGGCTGATAACGTTGTGAAATCAATTCATCGGCAACGTCATTGGCAAGTTGTTCATCACCATTAGCGAGATAGAGGGCATTGAAGACGACGCGATCGACAAAGTCTTCCAAAAATTGCTGGCCATCATTAGTTTTCATGGCATATTGTGTGTAGAACTTGTAGGCACCGAGAAAGCTGCGAAAACGAAAGTGATGGTCTCTCATTTGGTCGAACAAGGACTGCACAAACTTGTGAGAGTATTGTTCCAGGATACTTGGATCGATATAATCTTCGTCAACCAAGTAATTTAACTTGGCATTTAACGAATCAAATTGCTTGGTCTTCGGTTTAACTGTCTCTTCGAAATAAGCCTTTAGGGCTTCTTGATCATAATGTAGCGGAATTTCTCCGTTGCTTGGGATATTTACGAGGTTATTTAAGTAAAAATAGGTATTTTCCATTTCTGGGGTGCTAGTTACCATTAGGGATTACTCCTTCGTTGTTTGAAAACAAAATTGATTGCGATAGGTTAAGATGGCATCGGCAATGCGAGGAATGTCGTGTGCGGTGCCACGTAGCTCAAAATCGGTAATGTAAGGAAAATCGAAGCGTTTAGCATATTGTTTAGCCGTGAGTGCAAACTGCTTATTAAAATTACGATTACCGCTACCGATAATACCGTAGCAATGCTGGTAATTGCCTTCGTACGCGAGGTAATCTCCCAAAATAGTGGTTAATATTTCAGTATAACCGTTATTAACCCCATTACCACCTTTAAGAAAGGCTGGTAGGAAGGTAACAAACGGCTGGTCAAGAGTGGTGAATTCAGGGTGTTCTTTAACATTAATTGAACTAACCCGAACATGACGTTCTTTCTCAAAGTATGTTGTCAGTCTGCTAATAAAATATTTCGTGTTGCCACTCAAACTGATGTAGAGAATATTTATGGTTTCCGTAACTAATCATCGTCCTTTTTCTATATATAGTGGTTAGACAATTATAATAGCACTATATGTGGTGTCTATGCAAATTGGTGGACGATCTGATTGATCTACAAATTGTGTTGAATATAAAGATTCATGCGAGGTGGCTAAAATGGGCCCACCGTTGGTATTTTAAGCTGCACTAAGAGACGATAAACGGGACTTTTAATGAATGGAAGCAAGCTCCCAGGACCCAGCTCACAGTTTGCACCAAAGGCCTTGTTATCAATTGAGAAGAGCACACTGTACGGTTCATGATCAAAAAATATTTTGATTATGTCTACCAAGTGACTTTGTTTTTAAAAATAAAATTTGAAAAGCTTTCATTTTCTTATTTACTTTTAATATTAACCGTGATAATATTCTATATAATTCATGAAAAGAGGAATGAAAATGACCAATTCAACATTTAAATTGAACACCATTATTACCCGCGTAATTATTATTATTTAATGCGCGGGCGAATTGATGTGCCCGCAAGCAAGCGGGCAGAATTGGTTATTTAACACCAAGGACTGTCTTAAGGTCCTTGGTGTTTTTTTATTTTTAAGGAAGTGACAAACTTCCCTTAATTATGAATGAGACTGCAATTATTGGTAGAATTTACTTGTTTTGATTGAATAGGAGTGGAGCAAATGGAAGAAACATCAAATACATATTCTTTAACAGAAGCAAAAGTTGCCAAAATGGAACGAGATCCAGTTAAAACTGTCATTATGGCATCTATGATTGGAACCGCAATTGAATTTTTTGACTTTTATGCATACGGTACTGCCGCAGCAACATATTTTCCAAACGTCTTTTTCCCATCAGTAACCCCAACAATCGCAATGATCCTTAGTTTACTGACATTCGGAGTTGCGTTTGTAGCTCGCCCTCTAGGGTCGCTATTATTTGGTCACTTTGGCGATAAGTTAGGTCGTAAGCGGGCATTAGTTGTCTCATTGCTGATGATGGGGCTATCTACCGTTGTCATTGGTTTTCTTCCCGGTTATAGAACTTTGGGAATGACTGCAATTTTACTTCTATGTTTAGCAAGATTTACTCAGGGCATTGGTCTTGGTGGTGAATGGTCAGGGGCCGTTTTAGTTGCCACTGAGAACGCTCCAAAGGGTAAGCGGGCACTATTTGGTTCGTTTACTGAACTGGGTGCTCCAATTGGATTCTTTTTGAGTAACGGTTTATACGTTATTTTGGAAACCGTATTGACCAAGTCACAGATGGTAGAATTTGGTTGGCGGGTACCATTCGTTGCCTCAGCTGTTCTGGTTGTCTTCGGACTTTGGGTGAGAAGAAAGATGCAAGAAACTCCATTATTCCGATTGGCTCAAAAACGGGATAACGTCAAAAAAGCACCATTGGCACAGGTATTCACTAAGAGCTGGAAACAAATCCTCCAAGGAACATTTATTATGGCTGTTTCCTACACGTTCTTCTTTCTACTTTCAACTTGGTCATTGAGTTATGGAACTGCCGTGCTTGGATTTGATAGCCGTGAATTCTTGATGTTATTGATGGGATCAATCGTTGTATTTGCCGGAATGATTGTTTATTCGTCAATTTTGTCAGACCGATTTGGCCGCAGAACAGTATTGCTTGCAGGAACTGCAGCCATCTTCGTATTCTCGTTTGTATTTCCATTCTTTTTCCAAGGACACCAAAACGTTGTTGGAACTTTATTCTTCTTGTTGGTTGGTTTCTTAGCAATGGGAGTTATCTATGGTCCAGTTGGTGCAATGCTGCCTGAACTCTTCCCAACAAGTACAAGGTATTCAGGTGCTGGAATTGCTTACAATATGTCCGCTATCGTTGGTGCTGCTTTTGCCCCAACTATTGCATCTTGGTTAGTTGGACAATGGGGGATCCACGCAGTTGGTTACTACCTTGCATTTATGAGTTTGGTCTCAATCGTTGCTTTACTTTTGACAAAGGAAACCAAATCAGTGGATTACACTAAGTAAATATAATTGAAGAAACGCAATCAAGCAATTTCGGCCTTAAAGGAGGTGGTGGAAATGTCAGATAGCGACATTTCAGGCATTATCAATATTGTGAAAAGTAAAATTAGAAAATGGACGTGTCAGTTGTAGTTACAAAGTTAGAATAAGATTTTCATGGTAACGGCAACTGGCCATAATGGAGGGAAAAATTATGACTAATCAAAACGTTACCTTAAATACACAACAAAAATCATTTGCCCAAGCACTGTTTAATGCTTATCAAACTAAGCAGCCACTAAAAAGAGCAGACTGGGAAGGGGTTGTAACCGATGATGAAACGGCCTATGCGGTTCAAGATTGCGTTGCCCAGTTAAAGCAGTTACCAACCGGCGGCTACAAAGTTTCGCTGACTAGCCAGCAAACTCAGGATATGTTTGATGCTGATAGCCCACTGTATGGACAACAAGTTGATTCACACTTTTTACCATCACCAGCGGTCTTATCATTAAAGCGGCAAACAATGGCTCCGTTATTAGAAGTTGAATTAGGCTTTCGCGCAACGGAAGACTTATTACCAAGCGATAGTTTAGATGATCTTCGTCATAAGACCACCGTTTGTGGAACCTTGGAGCTCCCTGACTGTCGGTTTGCTGACTGGTTCCCCGACCTAAATAAATACTGTGTTATGAGTGATTGTGCAGTTGGCGGTTACGTCGTGTATGGCAGTGAGCGGCCAGCAGATGAAGTATTCTCAACTGTTGATGATGCTGCCAACGTAAGTGCGACTCTCTATCATGATGGACAAAAAGAAGCGACAGGGCAGTCTAGTGAAGTCCTTGGTAATCCCTTTAAGTCTTTGCAATGGCTAGTCGGTAAACTTGCTGCCCAGGGTAAACGGTTCCGAGCGGGACAGCTAGTTTCATCTGGTACCTTTCTCTTACCTCCACATTTAACAGCAGGCAAGTGGGAAGCTAAGTTTGACCACGGGTTCGGTGATGTGGTTGTTAATGTCAATGATTAATTAGTGGGGTCAATCAGAAAGGAAGTCTTATTATGACTAGGAAAGTAGCAGTTATTGGAATGGGACATGTCGGGGCAACCGTTGCTCATTACCTCGTTGCTTGTGGATTTACGGATGATTTAGCACTGTATGACACGAACGAAGCAAAGGTTCGCGCTGATGCGCTTGATTTAAGAGATGCAATGGCAAACCTGCCTTATCATACTAATTTGACCGTTAACGATGATTCACAATTGGCTGATTGTGATGTGGTGGTTTCGACCCTTGGTAAATCGAAGCTAGTTGATACGCCTGATCATGATCGTTTTGCAGAATTTAAATTTACCCGTACCCAAGTCCCGTTAGTAGCAAAAAAACTGGTTGATAATGGCTTTCATGGTAAGCTAGTCGACGTAAC
The DNA here is from genome assembly GCF_036246185.1 of Lactiplantibacillus paraxiangfangensis. Lineage (NCBI taxonomy): Bacteria > Bacillati > Bacillota > Bacilli > Lactobacillales > Lactobacillaceae > Lactiplantibacillus > Lactiplantibacillus paraxiangfangensis. The sequence goes on along the minus strand of NZ_BTPW01000046.1, from coordinate 1,251 downwards.
TAATCCATGTGATGTTATTACCTCCATGTATCAAAAACTGACGGGGCTCCCTAAAGAACACGTGCTGGGGACGGGAACCCTGCTAGATTCAGCTCGGATGCGGGCTTGCGTTGGCGAAGCCTTAAATGTAGATTCCCGATCGGTAGTTGGCTTTAATCTTGGTGAACATGGTAACTCTCAGTTTACCGCCTGGTCGACAGTTCGCGTTTTGGGCAAGCAGGTGGTTGATCTGGCTAAAGAACGGCATGTGAATTTAGCTGATGTCGAAGAACGTTCGCGACAAGGCGGTTATATGGTTTATAAGGGCAAAAAATATACCAATTATGGGGTAGCAACAGCGGCGGTTCGTCTGACTAACGCCTTATTGAGTGATGCCCGAACAGAAATGCCAGTGTCTAATTACCGCGAAGAATATGGCACTTACCTTTCGTACCCGGCAGTAGTTGGCCGCGATGGAGTAGTTGCACAATTGCAGCTCGACTTAACAGCCACTGAACAGGAAAAGTTAGCAACTTCAGCTAAGTACATTAAAGACCGGGTTAAGGCTGAAGAACAACGAGCAGCCTCAAATGGCAACTAATGCTATTAAATAACCGCTAGAAGCTGGCCTAATTGTCAATTTCTAGCGGTTTTTGTATTATATGTTAATCCTTAAAATAATTAAGGAGAGCGTAAAATATCTTGTGTAAATGCATAAAAGATATTTTACGCTCTCAAAATTTTATAATGAAGGGAAACTAAGACTTATAATTAGCATAGAGTGACTAACTCTTTATCAAAATACCCACAAAGGGCCTGCTCAACTAACAATTGAGCGGGCCTCTTGTAGTTCATATCGAACCCTATCACAACTAATATTATATAGAAAGCTAGTATAATTTAATGCCTCCAATTTCAAAATGAATATTTCTCAAGACTACTTAAACCAAGCAGTAATCTTTTTAGTAAGCGATTATTTAAGTATTCATGTTTAGGCTAATTTAAGCCATCTTAAATAAATTTAGAAGCTATCTTTTTCAATTAACTTAAACCGACGCTGCTGCGTGCGTTTACTAATCCCCGTCTTTCGTTCAATCATCTTATAAGTCATGCCTTGTTTTCGCAACTCATAAGCAAATCTGATCTGTTCATCAGAATACGTTTTCGGTCGCCCTTCCCGAAACAACGGATCATGTTGCTTGGCATACAATTTACCTTCTTGTGTGCGCGTGACAATCATATCGCGTTCAAACTGCGCAAAGGCGCTAAATA
>NZ_BTPW01000045.1:0-10854 GCF_036246185.1 Lactiplantibacillus paraxiangfangensis | reverse complement strand
AAAGTTGGTTCAAATTTATTAATTGTTTTCACGAATTGACTTCGCAAATGTTTTTGCTCTTGATACAAGATCAAGAGACCCTACACATTTGATTTGTCGAAACTTTGTTCAGTTTTCAAAGGTCTAATTCGTTACGTTAATTCCTTAACGCAACTTGATTATCATAACATCTTAAGTTTTTCATGTCAACATCTTTTTTCAAGAAGCAACAATCTCAATTGTCATGGCTGTCGTTTCGACAACAGAAACTATCTTACCAATTACGAAACATCTTGTCAATAACTTTTAAAAGTTATTTTGGATTGTCCTAAATTAAGTGTTCAAGTTTGCTGGTTATCGCAGCAGCAGCATTTACTAATTTACCAGTCTTCTCCCCCACTTGCAACCCTTAATTACTTATAATCTCAAAAAAGTCCGCTAAACTGCTCTTTCCCACCTACGCGTTACACCAAGAATGTTGTCCCGTACCATCTGAATTACGCTAACTCCAATGAACCCATTAACCCAAGTTCACACGTAATAGTTTCAAATTTAGGCATAATTAATTTCGTTTTCTTCTATATATAGTACTTAATTACCGTCACTTGATGCCAAGACTAAAGCCCCCAAGGAAACGATGACAGTTCATCATTCCCCTGAGGGCTCTAGTTTTAAAATGGAAGACTTAATTTAACGGCACGATTATTTTTCAGTTCCTTGGCCATCCCATTCGCGTTCCAAAATAGTTTTCAGTTCGCTAATGAGTGGTTCGCGTGGGTTAGCAGTCGTGCATTGATCTTCATAAGCTAATTCTGCTAAATGGTCAACGGATTCGTCGAAGTGCTTCTTTTCAACGCGGTTAGCCTTGAGTGACAACGTAACATCCATTGAATGTGCCAAGTCGATGAAGGCTTTAACCAAGCTTTCCTTGAGTTCTTCGTCAGTCTTGCCTGGGAAGCCAAGGGCCCGGGAAATATCCGCGTAGTCCTTCAAGGCAGTGTTGTGGTTGTACTTAGGCCACATTGCCAGCTTAGTTGGGATTTCAGCATTGTAACGAACAACTTGTGGGTAAGTGATCGCAATGGCCAACCCATGAGGTAAGTTGAATTCCCCACCAAGTTTGTGCGCGATCGAGTGGTTAATACCCAAGAAGGCGTTCGCGAAGGCCATCCCAGCCAACGTCGATGCGTTGTGCATCTTCTCGCGGGCGTGCTTGTCGCCATCGTAAGAAGCTTTCAAGTACTTGAAGGCTAACTTCAAAGCTTGAATTGACCAGCCACGGGTGTAGTCCGAAGCCATCGTTGAAACGTAAGATTCTGTGGCGTGGGTAATGACATCCAACCCAGTCCAAGCAGTCGTCCGTGCCGGAACCGTTTCAACAAATTGTGGGTCAATAATTGCAACGTCTGGTTGCATTGCGTAGTCAGTGATTGGGTACTTAACATGGGTTTGTGAGTCGGTAATAACCGCATATGGCGTTACTTCAGACCCAGTCCCAGAAGTCGTTGGAATCCCAATGTAAGTTACCTTGTTAGGTACGGGTACTTTGTAAGCACGTTTCCGGATATCCAAGAACTTTTGCTTTGCACCTAAGAAGGATGTTTCTGGATGTTCATAGAAGAGCCACATCCCTTTGGCGGCATCCATTGCGGACCCACCACCAAGGGCGATAATCGTATCTGGTTCGAAGGTCTTCATCCGAGCAACACCTTTGTAAACCGTGTCTGAAGATGGGTTTGGTTCAACTTCAGAGAAGATATCGATGTCAACGGGTTCCTTCCGCTTGTTCAAGACAGCCGTTACCCGATCAGCATACCCAAATTTGACCATCCCAGGGTCACAAACTAGGAAAACCTTTTTGATGCCAGCCATCGTTTCCAAGTAACGGAGGGAGTTCCGCTCAAAATAGACCTTGGGAGGCATCTTTACCCATTGCATATTATTCCGACGCTTCGCAACCGTTTTGATATTGATTAAATCGGTATCCGTAACGTTATGAGAAATCGAGTTGCCACCGTATGAACCTGTCCCTAACGTCAATGATGGTTTCATGTTGTTGTAGATGTTACCAATCCCACCAACGGCAGAAGGTGTGTTAACTAAGATCCGGCAAGCAGGCATTTCAAGGCCGAATTGTTTGATTAATTCGTCATCCTTAGTGTGAATCCCAGCAGTATGGCCTAAACCACCATAATGAAGTAATTCGTTTGCACGCTTGAAAGCTGCTTCGTGTGACGTTGCTTTGTAGATTGTCAGTACTGGTGATAATTTTTCACCTGATAGTGGGTGTTTGATCCCAACACCATCAATTTCAGCTAAAAGTACCCGTGCATTCTTGTCGACATCTTTTAAGCCGGCCATTTGGGCAATTTCGTAAGCAGACTTCCCTGCGACTGGGCCCCGCACCGTGTGACGGTTAGGATCAATAACGGCATCGCTCAACGCTTGTACGTCTTTGCTCTTAACTAGGTAGCAACCTAAACGTTTGAATTCTGCAATCACGTCAGCGTAGATTTCTTTATCAATAATGGCACTGTTTTCAGAAGCACAAACCATCCCATTATCGAAAGTCTTTGAAAGAACGATGTCGTTGACAGCTTGTTTGATGTCAGCAGTCTTTTCAATGTAAGTCGGGCCATTACCAGGACCAACACCTAAGGCTGGTTTGCCTGATGAGTATGCGGCCGTAACCATGCTTGGGCCACCAGTAGCTAAAATCGTGGCAACGTCAGGATGGTGCATCAAATCGTTCGTTGCTTCAATGCTTGGGTGTTCGATAAACAGAACGGCATCGGCAGGACCACCAGCAGCGGCGATCGCGGTTTGAATAACCCGAACCGTTTCCGCACAGCATTTTTGTGCTTGTGGATGGAACCCGAAGACGATCGTGTTACGTCCCTTTAATGAAATCAAAGTTTTGAAAACGACCGTTGAAGTTGGGTTGGTTACTGGGGTAACCCCGGCAACGATCCCGACTGGTTCGGCAATCGTCATCAATTGCTTTTCATCGTCATCTTCTAAGATCCCAACGGTCTTATCATGACGGATGCTGTTCCAAATGTATTCGCTTGCATAAATGTTTTTAATGGCTTTGTCTTCAACCACACCACGCTTGGTTTCTTCAACGGCCATCTTGGCTAATTTCATATGATTGTCCAAAGCAGCCACGGCTACTTTTTCACATAATTCATCAATTTGTTCCTGGGAGTACGATTTCAATTCAGCTAAGGCCTTTTTTGAACGAGCAATGAGGTCATTAACTTCATTCGTGTTTTTGTCGGTTTTGGTTGTTTCTGTGGCTTTCATCATAAATCTGTTCCTCCATTTCAATTCCTTGTGAATTATTTTACAATCTTTATTATAGGCGACCTTGTTAAAAAATCAACAAGAAATTTAGAATTTATCGCTATTAGTCACTAATTTAGTTCTATGTTCCCCTGTTTAAAGGCATTCTAGATTTTTAAAATAACTAAATAACAAGCTCAACTATGCACAATAGATTCTAAACAAAACACTTAATCAGCTTGATACCCCTAGTACTTTTGGCACAAGGTCATGTAAAATCAGTGCTTACTCCCTTTTAATTATTATTCAGAGATCACCCCAATGACAAAAAAAGGCTGTTCAGAAATCCGCAAATTTCTGAACAGCCTTTTTTTATTATCGTAACTCAATATCGTCGTTTACCGCACCACAATAACGGAGATTGGGGCTTTGCGGGCTAACCGCGGCCCAATGGCACCTGAAATTTTGGAATGGGCAAACTGGGTATCCGCCCCCGTCACTAACAGATCGGGTTTGAATTCTGGAATCACCCGTTCCAAAATAACGTCGTCCACATCGCCACCCTCATAAACTAAGGGTTCAACGTGGGTCACGCCTTCCGCCTCAGCCATTTTGACGTATTCCGCAACGACTTCTTCAACGTGGTGACGCTTTGCCTGAATTTTAGATGGCGTCAGTGAATCAAAAATATTGATATCTTCGCTTTCCATTACTGAGCAAATCCCCATCGGCACCGCATAATCACGCGCCAACGTGGTGGCATAACGAAACGCCCGCTCAGATGACGTGTTGTCATCCTCGTCGACGGTCAATAGTATCCGCCGATAGATTAGTGGGTCACTCATGCTTTTGCTATCCATAAAAGTGGATCCTCCTCATTGCTTTGAATTGGTCTGATCATCGTTATTATAACGCTTTACTTAATGTGAGGCCGCAACTACTGCTCTGCTGGGAGCGCCGCTAAGGTTTGCTTGAGCCACGTCACGTAGTAGTTTTCCCGGCCAATCGCGTGTTGCAAGATTAAATAATGCCCGTAGTGTGCCTCAATCAACGCTTTGTCTGGAAAGACGACCGTCATCCGTTGCCGCAAATGAACTAATTTATCCGTGTGCAACCGGAGCTGCTCTTGAATCATCATTGGTAACCGCGGATCACGGTTCGTATGAATAAAATAGAGCTTCAAAATAAATTCGTCCTTAGTTGCGGTCAAATCGGGGGTCCCGACCGTGATCCACTGGCGCAATAGCTCCGCACCCGTGGCCGTCACATGGTACAGCTTCTTTTCTAGCTTAGCCCCACTCACCGTAATCTCGTGGGTGACGTAGCCCTGTTCCTCCAACCGCTTAAGTTGCGGATAGATTTGACTATGCTGAGCTTGCCAGAACTCACCAATTTCAGTATCAAATGCTTTGGTTAGATCGTAACCCGTCAACGGTTGCTGGTTAAGAAGTCCCAAAATAATGAACTGGAGTTTGTTTTTTTGTGCCATCAAAAGCCCCCCTTTGCACTCAGTATACACTCAAAACCACTCATAAGGGACATGTTTAGAATTACTGAATATAACCATCTAACTGAGTGCGCTGATCCCCGTCCCGCCACCTAAAGTTACTTTTGACTTGACGTTTGCTGGTCAGCGCGTTAGACTAATCACATCGTTAAATACATGTAATTATTTACACGTTTTAAATAACACAATTTAAGAAAGCAGGCTATCTACATGACTAAAACATTTAAAACCCTCGACGACTTCTTAGGCACCCACTTTATTTACACTTACGACAACGGTTGGGAATACGAATGGTACGCTAAAAATGATCACACCGTTGATTACCGAATCCACGGCGGAATGGTTGCCGGTCGTTGGGTCAAGGACCAGGAAGCGAACATTGTCATGCTTACCGAAGGCATTTACAAAGTTGCTTGGACTGAGCCAACCGGGACCGACGTTGCCTTGGACTTCTTACCAAACGAAAACAAAGTTAACGGGACCATCTTCTTCCCTAAATGGGTTCAAGAACATCCAGAAATTACCGTGACTTTCCAAAACGACCACATTGACGTGATGGAAGCCGCACGTGAAAAATACGCGACCTATCCAAAATTAGTTGTCCCTGAATTTGCCACCATCACTTACGCTGGTGACGCGGGCCAAAATAACGAAGACGTTATCGCAGAAGCCCCATACGAAGGGTTACCCGATGATATCCGTAACGGTAAATACTTCGACCAAAACTATCACCGTTTAAACAAGTAAGACCTTACTATAGAAACAATCGGTGTGTTTTAGATAATCAAAATCGCATCTATAATCAAGAAAGCCTTACTAGCAATGATTTTAATCACTGTTAGTAAGGCTTTTATTGATTTCAAGTTATTTAATTCGGCACAGTTAATGTTTCACGTGAAACATTCCATACGCCTTTAATCGGCCGTCACGTCCAACTGAACGTTACCGAGTTCATGGTCAAAATCCGCTTGCCAGTGTCCCGCCGTTAAATGTGGTGGCAAAACGAAAGTCCCTGAGGAGACCCGCTGACCAGCCGTTACCACTTTACCCTGAGCATCCAGTTTTGAAACTAACCATTGCAAGGACTTTAGTGGGTTACCTAGTACCTCATTCGCTGCGCCGTCAACCAGTTTCTCGTCATCGTGCCGCAACGTGCAATGTGGCGTTGCGACGTCTTCTACCGAACTAAACCGTTGATCCGTGTCTAATTCAGTGCCATAAACGACAAATCCCCCGACCGCAGCGTCCGCCACGACCAAATTTTTGGCTAGGTCTGGGAACCAGTCAGCAAACCGTGAATCTGGCAATTCTAAGCCCGGTGCGACCGTTGTTTTGTGCCATAAATCTTCCAGACTATCCGTCGCAAATAGTTTTTCCTTGGCCTTAAAGACTAATTCAACTTCCACTAGTGGTGCCATCATTGCGCCCTGACGTACCGTCGCCGGCGCTGTTAAAAAGTGATTCGCAACTTGGGCCCCGTACAGTGGTGCGTTAGCGTCAAACATCTTCTGCGTGGTTTCACTCGTCAATGAGACTTTGTACCCGCCAACGGGTTGGTTTTTTAAGGTCGTTAGTTCCGCTTGCACTCGGTAAGCCGCGTCTTCATCCGCAAGTTGTGTCGTAAAATCACTTGCATTAAGCGCGTGTTGGGTCTGATACGCATTAAAAAGTTGTTGTGCTAATTGGTTTTCAGTTTCAGTCATTGTGGTAGTTGTCATAAGCTATTTCCTCCGTATGTGTATGTTTCGTTCAATTGCTATTATGTGTTTTCGCTATGTGTCGCATGAAATGCGCTTGTTTCTCAATATGTGTTGTCACTTTATTATGTGTTAACGTTTTGATACTAAAACTATGTGTTGAATCAATCTTACGCAACCATCTCGAGGATGGTTTTCCCTACAACGCGGCTAGTCATCGTTGCCCACACTCGTCGATCACTAGCCACCTGAATGTCCGATTTCATCATCCTCACCACCTTTAAATTCAATCAAAAAAACGTCCTTTAACTAACTCATTAGAGTCAATTAAAGGACGTTTTAAACGGGGTACCACCTTTATTCGTGCCTGCTTCACAACAAACACCTCAACGTACGGCACAAATGCGCGATACGCCGGTATACTAATGGGTACCATCCAGCGCCTTCTCCAGCAAACCTTCGAGACGCAACTCCGAGGCGATCCGTACCAAGTTGTCTTGACTGCCTTTCACCAATCCGCAGCTCGCTGACTAACAATCTTAATACCGTTCCTCATCACAGTTTTTAATCTAAATTTAATTAATGTTTAGAGTCTAATCCTGGATTACCGGGATGTCAACACAAAAATTAAAAAAAGATGAGATTTTTGATTACCCTTATTCTGGATGTGCTTCTAAATCGACAAGCGCGATATATTGATCGACCCTAGTATCTCGTAGCGTGTAATTTGGTGGTAACGCGTTCCGGTCCGCCTTAACGATTTGAAACCCGACCCGATCGTAAAACTTTAGCGCGGGTTCATTAGCCATGACGCACTTTAAGGTCAATGGTTCGGTCGCATATTGACGCATCTCCGCTAACAAACTTTCGCCCACCTTCAAGTGCCGGAAATCAGGCGCTACGAATAGCAGGTGGATAAAGTTAGCTAATCGGTATAACGAACAAAAACCAGCGCGTTGCCCGTTTACCCACGCAACCAGCACGAATTCGCCGCGACTATCGTGTTCAAAATCTTTTAGTTGTGGTGAGACGACCCACGGAAAATCTTGCTGGCGGTCAATCAAGTAAATTTCCGCCAACGCCGCTTGGTCCGCTGCCGTTGCAGCCTTGATTTCAACTTTCGTTGTCATGCGCATCCCCTCCCCCAATTTTAGTTGTTCTTATTATGCCGGTTCTTGTTTTCAATTACAATCCTCACGGGCCCCACTGCCGGCGTCCGTGCTAGATTCGCAAGGTCACAAGCGGTATAATACTACTTAATTCTTTCACAACGAAAGTGGGGTAACCATGAAAACCGCAATTGTTACGGATAGTGCCAGCTATTTATCAGCTGCTGACATCCAAAAGTACAACATTCACGTCGTTCCGATCACGGTCATTTTCGGGAAACAAACTTATTTAGAAAATGTTGAAATCACATCCAAGCAGTTTTACGAACGGATGCGGACGACACCGGAGCTACCGACGACGACGCAGATTACCCTCGGGCAAATGCAAACAATGTATGATCAATTAGCAGCGGAAGGGTACGATGCGGTTATTAGTATTCACCTTTCCTCTGGGATCACGAGTTTCATCACTAACCTTGAGAGCTACTTGCCCAACGTCACTAATATTCACGTTTATCCGTTTGATTCAAAAATCACAGCGGCGGGTGAAGCCTACATGGTCCTGCTGGCTGCAAAATTAATTGCTGCCGGATATACGCCTGAACAGGTTCTTGACCAACTAGTAAACATACGGGACACAACTCAAGTTTACTTCGTCGTTGATAACCTTAGTCACCTCGTTCGGACCGGTCGTTTATCCAATGCATCCGGTCTCGTTGGTAACTTGCTCCGCATTAAACCCGTTTTAACTTTTGAAGACGGCAAAATCGTCGCCATTGAAAAGGAACGGACCATGCGCCGCGCTTACGCTGCCATCAAAGCGAAACTAGCTGCGGCAATCGAAGCTGCGGATTACCCACTCCGAGTGACTATCGAAAATGGGAATAATCCTAAGTTACAGGCCGAATGGACGGCTGACTTAACGGCATCCTTCCCCGACTTAACCATTGACGAAGGCGAGATTGGACCAGTAGTTGGCGTCCACGTTGGTGAGGGCGTTATGGGCCTCATCTGGGCAAAAGACTGGGAAAAATGGCCCCTCGATAAAATTAACTAATCATTTAATATCATCAAAAAAGGGAGCCATCCGCAGCACGTGACTGTGGTGGCTCCCTTTTATACTAACCTTTATTACGCTTTTTTGATTTCTTTTTTTTCTTTTTAGCTTTGCGTTTCGGTGCCGGTTCAGTTTCTTTTTGTAGCAACCGGTGCCCTTTTTTTACTAATTTTGCCCGTTGCACTTCATCCAGCTGTTCCCAGATTGAGACTAACTCGGGATCAACCACGGTGGCTGGTTCGGTTACGGCCGCTACCTGTGGCGCTTGGACGTCACTCGTCCCGAGCAACCACTCCGCATCAACTTGTAAGGCGTCCGCCAAAGTTGCGACCTTATCATGTTTGGCCACGTACTTACTGCTGAGCCACTGGCTGATTGATGAGCGACCAATCCCCGTTTGCTTCGCCAGTTGCGCGGACGTCACGTCTGCCTGCTGCATCGCGGTCTTTAAACGATCAGAAAATACTCCCATTAACGCGGTCCCCCTAACTCAACGGATCCCAGGCCGGCAACCGCCGGGCTGGTTCCGCTAGCAACGCTTGAAATTCAGGCGCTAAGAACTGTTTATGCACGACGACTTCGTAAACGTACGCGTCAAACCAATCCTGCGTCATCACAAAGTAGCCCTTATCACCATTTTCAACACCCCAACTATTTTCAACCTTCCACTTAGTTGGCGTTTCGTCAACCAGATCAACGCCGGTCAAGGTCATCGCGTGACTCACTTCACCTTCACCAGTCAACAAACGTTGTGCTTTTGTCATGTGGCCGTTAATGCCGAATAACTTGGCGGATTCAAATAAATGCGCATCGAGGTACCCGGCTTTACGATCCATTTGCCGCAAAACGTCGTTCCCAAACCAGATCGTTTCACCAGCCTTCAATTGTTGGACGGCAACGTCCGTTAAAACGCCCATGTCAACGTTCAAAAATTCAATCGGTTTGCCACCGATGATGTTATCTTCGTCCGGCAAACTATAAAGCTGATTAAACGGCTTATCGGGCGAGTTAGTGACGACCACGTAATCGTCCAAATCAGTGTCAAAATAGTCCTGATAAAACTGTTGCGGTGTTAAGTCAGCCGTGCGGTGGTACTGATGATCATCATCACGGTATTCTAGGTCAAAATGAGTCGGTGGTTCGCCAAAGGAATAGGCCGCCATCCGGTAAACTTCTTGAAGCATGCTCTTTTCAAGCGACTGTAATTCCGCTTCATTAGCGCCATTCATCACTAACTGCCGTAATTTCAAGCCGTCCTTCCGCATCTTACGTGACAAGACTTCCTGAAATTCAGTCGTGTTATCGGTGTTATAAGTTTCTGGCATCACGCTGGCTGGTACGACCCCGTATTTTTGCACGAGACTCGCTGCCATCGCCCACTGACCACCATCTTCACCCGGGTTAGCAAATAAGAATTGGACTAACCGGTCGTTGATTGGCTGCCGTGCCGTCTGTTCAACGTTGCGGTAAAAAATGTTGGCGCGTTCAATTTTATCCCAGAAAAATAAGTAATTTTCGGACAATTCAAAGTCTTTAACGTGGTACTTCGTTGCAAATTTATGCCGTAACGTATTCAGCAGTGAGAATTCCCAGCACCGACCGCTGTGCTTTTGGTTGCTGACTTTTCCCGTTGGGACTTCTACTGAAAACGTGCGGTCCAAACGACTAGCGGCTTGATTGTCAAAGCTGGCCGCCTTAATCCCATTTTTAGTGATGGTCCGGGTCAAAACCGGTGCGCTCGGATCTTCCGCGTACTTGGCTCGTAATGCGGCTAACGCGGCTTGTGTTAATTTTGTTGCCATGTGCATTTCCCTCCATCAACGATTCATTTAATATACTGTAATGTCACTTAATATTGTCACCATTCTAGGCTTGTTAACGCTTAAATTCAATCAGAAAACCGATTTTGTTTACTTTTCTGAACATCGTAAGCTAAGAGTGGGCCAAAAGGCGGGTAGTTTGCGAGTATTAACGTGAAAGTAGTGATTATTTCTGGGTTTGGAATAGTCGCTACCTTTGGGTCAAGCGGAACAAACTGCCTTTTGGACCACGTTTCGACCGTAACAACAGGAAAAGCCAACCAGAAATTTTTTTGTACTAGTCCCTGTCAAGTTGACAGGTGAAATAATATAATTTTCGAGTTCTGTCTAAGCGGCTTTGCCGCGGTATTCTACCGCGGTGAAGCCGCTTCTTTGTGTTGTCCGGTCAATGTAATTGAAG
>NZ_BTPW01000044.1:0-13402 GCF_036246185.1 Lactiplantibacillus paraxiangfangensis | reverse complement strand
GTCATGAAGATACCTCTTTCTTGTTTGTGGTGAATTAAGAATAGGTCTTCATGGCCTTTTTGACTAGTCTGAATAAAGAACTGGTCTAGTAGAGCAGGTGTTGCACTTCAATTTTAAATCGAGGAATAAAAAATATTCGTTTCATTTATTAATTAATTAACCTATAATTATAGTCAGTCAAAAAGGTTTTAGATTGATAAATGAAAAGGGGAATCATCATGAGTTTTACTCAGGGAAATCGGGGATTGACGCTCGGTCTTGCAACCGTTATTGGTAGCTTGACCTTGCTAGCACCTACGTTAGCAAGCGCTGCGACGACACCTAATACGGACAGTCAGAGTAGTAGTCAAGCATCAACACCAACCAAAGTAACGACAAGAACGGCAACGGTTTCGATGCCAGCAACGGCTTATTACGGGACTAAGGGCGAGACCTACGTTTTATCAGGTAGTAACGACCAAGTCAAGATGCAGTCAAATCATAACTTAAAGAACTACACGAAAACGACTTGGACAGCCACCGCTCAAACGGATATCACGACGCCAGATGGTCAAACGGCCCGTTACTTGTACGTTAAAAACGCTAAGAACGGTGCAAATGGCTGGGTATTACAGAGTAGTTTAAAGGCGGGTCGTAATTATCAAGTTACGGCGACTACGAAGATCAAAGCTAAAAATTACATTAAAGCTAAGCAATTCAAGAAGGCCAAAGCACCAACCAAAAAAATTTACCAATTATCCGGTAAAAAAGCGGCGATGACTTGGACTAACGGTAAAGCACTTAGCAAGACTAAGACCTATAAAGCCACTAAAAAACGGATGTATTATCAAAAGGGTAAAGCCTATTCATACTACTATGTTACCAGTGGTAAGACTAAGGGCTGGGTCTGGCACAAGGATTTAAAGAAGGGTACTTACTACGACGTTGCTAAACATCAAGCAGCCTTAAAGAAGAAGCTCAAGAAATACCTATCCTCAGTAACTAAGGATAAGACTTCTGAAGTTGCCTTTTACAACTTGACTCCAGTAAAGGGGAGCAAGGCAGCCAAAGCAAAGCACGCCTCAGTTTATAAGAGTGGTAAGTTAGCGGTTAATTCCCGTGGCAACCACGTCACCACTTCCGCTAGCACTTATAAACTCTACATTGCAGCGTACTTGATGAACTTGAAGAAACAGCATCAATTCTCATGGACCAAGGCTAATCGGGCTGGGATGACACGGATGATCGTGGACTCAGCTAATGATTATCCGGTCAGCATCTTGAACAAGTACGGTCGGACTAACGTTAACCGTTGGTTGGCTTCACAAGGGTATTACGGCACACCATTCAGTTCAAATCGTAATACTGTGACGACGGCTAACAGCTTAGTCAAAGTCTTAAAAGACTTACAATACGGAAAAAAGGCCTTCACGAATAAGAAGGACCGGGCCTTTATCTTGAGCCTGATGAAACGCCAAGTTTACCGTCGCGGGATTCCAACCGGTGTGACGCGGGCTAACAAGGGAACGGTTGTCAGAGATAAAGTTGGCTTCTTGGATGATAACAACGGCGATGCCGGAATTGTCACCATGCCAAATGGACAACGTTACATCCTCGTCGTTCTTACTTGGGGACACGGACAACACGGCTTTACTGGCTTCCCACGGATTGCCAATATTGCTGAACACGTTCAAAAAATCGTTTATTAGTTAAAGATTAGACTAAACAAAGCACCGCAAAATCATGTCGATTTTGCGGTGCTTTTTGCGTGGTTACTAAAGGTTGAAACTCAAATTTAAGGATTAGTTATTCCGGTTGCCACTGATGACATGCGGTCGTGGGACCGTTCCAGCACGCAAGGCTACCCAACGGAGCGGCTAATTTAGGCTTTTCAATCTTTAATTGGTTATCGTTAAGCTTGCCGGTCTCGACGCCACCACCAAGTGATGCCACTAAAGCTAATCAGACTTAATAGTGAGATTAGTGCGCCGAGGTGACCACCAGGGACGTGGTAGACCATTTTGACTTGGTTTTTCCCGGATTGAATTGGAATTGCCTGCATACCACCGAGCACCGTCTTTTCTTTGCGAGTTACGTCGTGTCCGTTAACCGTCACATGCCAGCCGGTATCGGCGGGGATAGCGACGTACAGCCATTTCCGGTGGTTAACGTTAGTCACAGCGCCTGAAACAACGGTGTTTAGGCCGGAAGCGTGGTATTTAGGAATGAAGGCACTTCCTTGTAAGTCATGATAAACGGTTCTAAAAGCAGCTTGATCCAAGCTAGCCAGATGAAGGCGGCTAGTGAGCTTAGCGTGGGTCGTCTTGACGGTTAATTTAACGAGGCTGCCCTTATTAAAGAAGCCTAGGTTACGTAAGACCACGCCGCCATTCGCATTGAATTTAGTTTTGACCAGTTGATCATTCACGCGCATCGTCGTGTACTTGCTGGATGCCGAAGGATCATCATAATACAAGTTACCAGTATGGTTGGTCTTGAGCCACAGGGTATGGCTATAAGGATATTCTTTGGCCGTTGCGTCGTGTTTAACTTGCTGCTTCATGATCGTCGCGTTGGCAAAATACGGGGTTGAACTTGGACGTAAGCGTTGCAAAATCGCTTCTTGATTAACGATTGCGCTGTCGGCGTGCAGGGTTAAAGCCGTAAAACTCGTCGGCACTGCAAAGCCCATGCCCGCGTGACTGGCCAACGTTTTAGTCGAGGCATCACCGGTCGCATTGAGCGTCACACTGTATTTGACACCCAGTAACATGGCACTGACCCGGTTGAGGCCTTCCGCACTGACTCGGCGGGCATTTTTACTGAAAAATCCGAGTGATTTAAGCATCAGCCTAGTCTGGTTGTTAAAGGTGGAACTGTAATAAGTAATGTCATGAAAGTTAAATAACATGGGGTCGTTATAGTTACGGTACTGACTATTGTAGTTATAAGCCTTGTTAATTAGGGTGTTTTTATTTTCCACCCGGTAAAGTTGGCCGTCGGGATCGTTGACCGCCTGCATTTGCCGGTATTCTGATTGGTAAGCTCGTTGAAAGACAGCCTGGTTACCAAACGGTGATTTTTGCATGGTTAAGATACCGTTACCGACTAGTTCCGCGGTGACAACACCGGTAAGTAAGCCGGCTCGGACGAGGTGTCGAGTGGTAAATAAAATTAAGGCAGTGATGACAACGAAGCCCAGACTGAGCATCAGGGTCTGTTTGGTCAGTGCCGACGTTGAAGGCTGCTGATGTTGCCACCCGATGACTAAGGCACCCATCAGTAGTAGTGGGAGCCCCCATTGCCAGTAGCGTGCGATTTTTTTAGCACCGGCTTTCCAGGCTTCAAATGCGACCATGACCATGACAAAGCTGAAGAAGAAGGCTTCGCGGTAGGGAAAGCCTGCTGGTCGTTGAAACATGTGCCAAGCAGTGTCCAGTGTACGAATGGCCATGCTTAGAAATAGGACCAGTAGTAACCCTAGTACGTGAGTTTTATGGGCCCGTTTAATTTGGGGATGCACAAAGAAGACTAAGACCAGCAAAGTAACGAGCGTCGTACTGAATAGGGTCGGGTCGTGTTCAAGTCGGGTCACATAGTTGTTGGCACCTAGGCCAAACTGACTCAGGACACTCAGGCCAAATTGTGGGGTTGGGTAATAACTTGATTTTTCAACCGCTGATTTTGCGGTCTGCAGCATACCTAACAACGTTGGAATCAGTAAGAAGAGGGTACTGATTCCACTTAAAAGGGCGGTCACAATGACTCGTCGAATCAGGTGGGCGCGTTGTTTAAGGACTTGCCACAGCGAAGTGCCCGGTGCTTTCATTTCAAACAGTAAGTAAGCAAAGTAGCAGATAACAAATAGGCACGTCATGTAGCCAAGGTAATAGTTCGTGACGATACTAATCCACAGCCACCAGAAAAACATGGCGGTGCGCCCCGTCATAATTAAGTGTTCTAAGCCAATTAAGATTAATGGTAGCCAGATCAACGCGTCTAGCCACATAATCGTGAAGTAGTTCAAGGCAACGAAACCGGACAGGCTGAATGCGAGGCCAAAGAGGCACGTTGCCCAGCTCGTTGTTCGGTAATGACGCTGTAAGAAGAGGGTGGTCGTTCCTGCGATGGCCGCAATCTTGATCATAATGAGTATGCTGAGTCCGGTTGGCAAGTCCGTTGCGGAAAATAGTAAAATGATCAGGTTGAACGGGCTCATCAAGTAGTAAGCAATGGTGGGAACGACGCTGCCGCCTAATGATTGTGAAAATGAATATAATTGAAAATTGTGCTCTAGCAGCGCGTGACGGTAGGCGGTGAAGAAGGATAGGTACTGGCCCCCCATATCACTGATTAATAAATTATGATTACCAAACGGGGTGATCCCTTCAGCGGTAAAAATAATGGTCACGGTAATCATGGCCAGCAGAACGGCGCAGAGTGGTCGCAGCCAGTCACGTTGTTGTAATGATTTCAACATCAATTCTCAACTCCGATACCTTTTTGATGAGGGTTAATTTGACATAAAAATAATAATTATCATGATTTTTGATTAGCTAAGAAAGCTAACTGAAAGAACCGCCATGAAATAAGAGAAAATTAAAGACACCCGGAAATAATCACAAGTGTCTAAAATGTTAAACCCCAACTGGCGGTGTCGTTGCGAGTTGAATGGTAAAGACGGTGCCATGGGGATGGTTATCACTAACTGCGATGGTGGCGTGGTTCAAATCAATTAAGCGGCTGACAATCGCCAGTCCTAGTCCGTTGCCGGGAATCTTTTGGGAACGAGCCTGGTCGACGCGGTAGAAGCGTTCAAAAACGTGGGCCTTATTCTCGTCGGAAATGCCAAGACCACCATCAGCCACTTTGACGGTCGGGTGACCGTCAACAACGGTAAGTGAGACCGTGATGGGAGCATCAGTGGGCGAATATTTGCTAGCGTTGCTCAGTAATGCAATGAGGATCTGTTGCAGGCTATCCGCATTGATATAAACTGAAATGGGCTGCTTCGGTAATTTCAAAGTAATGGGTTGTGGTAACTCATCTCGGTAATTAGTGATCGTTGATTGAATTAATTGGGTCGCGTCATAAAAGTCACCAGTGAGGTCAACGTGATCCATTCTGGACAAACGTAACAGGCTTTCAACAAGTGTTTGCATGCGCGCCGACTCGTGATCAATAAAGTTCAATGAGCGGGGAATCACCTCGGGATGTTGTTGTCCCCGGCGCTTAATGAGGCTCACGTGTCCCCGGATAGCCGTTAACGGGGTACGTAGTTCGTGGGACGCATCGGAAACGAATTGGTGGTCACGGAGAACCTGTTCGTTCAGAGAATGCAGTAAGTCGTTGATCTCTAATCCTAATTCATGAACTTCGTCTGGGTGTTGCGGTACCGGTAGGGCCTCGTGGTAAGAAATATTGTCAGCGTGGTTGATTTGTTGAGCTGCCTGGGTCAAATTTGCGAGTGGTCGGTTGAGGTGGTTGGCCAACCATCCCATCATAAAGTAGCCTAACACGCTACAAATAAGGAGCACCAGTAACATGTCTTCCAAAATTAGGCGGAAAATATGAAGAACCGAATTTAAGCTCGTCCAAGTTTCGTAATTAATCGTGTGCTTATTGGAAGATAAACGGTAAAACAGGCCGTATCCGTGGCGGTAGCGAACGGACGGAAAGCCTGGTACCGCGGTTTCACTAGCTTTTAAAAAAGCCTTGGATTTTGGTGAGTAGTAAGTATGGGCCGCGTGTTTTGGCGTGGTCGTTGCTACTTTGACGTACGTATCCTTTGTGTTAATTGGACTTCTTAAGTTCCACTGATTCCAATCAGGATCATCGTCCGTGACCGAACGCTTTAAGCTTTTCATAAGGGTGTGCGCATCCTCAATGCGGTTACGGGTTAGACGCAGACCAACAACGGTCGAAACTGATAGACCAGTGATGAAAATGATAATTAGCATCATTATCGTGAAAGTGCGCGTGATTTCGGCAGTGTTGGAATGCCCCCTGATGAGTTTAAGCATTGGCATCATCTCGCAGGCAATAACCAATTCCGCGAACGGTATGAATTAGTTTGCGTTCCTGTTCCGTATCGACCTTGTGCCGTAAATAGCGCACGTAAACGTCGACGATGTTGGGCTGACCTTCAAAATCAACGCCCCAGACTTGGTCCAATAACTCGTCACGGGTTAAGGTAGCGGGGGCATTTTTGAGTAAGACTAGTAGTAAATCGTATTCTCGTTGGGTCAGCTGGATCGAACGGTGGTTACGGTGAACTTGGCGGGACTTAGTATCAAGTTCCAAATCAGCAAAATGGTAGACCTTTTGCGGGGTCTTCGCGCGTTGTTCGTGACGGAGAATTACCCGGATACGAGCTAATAACTCTTCAGTATCAAACGGTTTGGTGATGTAATCGTCAGCGCCGCCGTCTAGTCCCGCTACCTTGTCGCCAACGTAGTCACGGGCAGTCATCATAATCACGGGGATGTCATCGTGTTTACGAATTCGCCGTAGGACTTCCAAGCCGTCCATTTTAGGGAGCATCCAGTCCAAAATAATAAGGTCCAACTCTGATTGTTGGTCTTGGTACGTCTGTAAAGCTTCTTGACCATCCATTGCCGTAACGACGTGGTAATCTTCAAAAGTTAATTCTTGTTGTAAAAAGTCGATGACACTGGCTTCGTCGTCGACAAGCAGTATTTTTGCCATGATTTAAACGTCACTTTCATATTCTTTATATTTTCAGTATAGCGATATTTATTTCTTGCTGAAAGTAGGGGCCGTTTGATATTTCAATTATCATAATAGTTTCATTCTAATGAACCCGCGCGAAATCAGCCATTATGATTAACTAAACGTTTTCTGAGACTTTTTCAGAAAATATATAGGCGTAATGACTAGTTTTTCAAATTGTGGTTTTCTATACTAATCTTGAGTTAGTTTAAAGTTAGTTAGGTTTATGGGACGAGAAAGGGGTCGTTACGATGCAAAAGCCACGTTTAACGATTATTGTACCCTGCTACAACGAAGAAGAAATGTTGCCGACCTCCGCTAAGGTACTGGGGGAGATCTTACAGAAACTGATCCAAAGTAATCAACTTAATCGGGATAGTTGCGTGTTATTTGTGGACGATGGCAGTAGTGACCGAACGTGGACGCTCATTAAGGCTTTGGAACAGCAATCGCCACTTTATTGCGGTCTGAAATTTAGTCGGAACTTTGGACATCAAAACGCGTTGATGGCGGGGATGAAAGTTGCTGGGGCAACTTCGGACGCCGTGATTACCATTGATGCCGATTTACAGGATGATCCAACGGTGATTCCTGAGATGGTGGCCCGCTTTAAGGCTAGGAGCGACGTTGTCTTGGGGGTCCGCAATGACCGGTCTAGTGATTCGCGGTTCAAACGGTGGACGGCGGAGACTTTTTATACCGTCATGCGCAAAATTGGGGTTCAGCTGGTACCCGACCACGCGGATTTCCGGTTATTAAGCCAACGGGCGGTGACGGCCTTGATGACTTATTCTGAAACCAATTTATTTCTGCGCGGGATTGTCCCACAATTAGGTTTTCCAACGACTAAGTTGTATTACCAACGCAAACCTAGGCTGGCGGGTGAGTCCAAGTACCCGTTAAAGAAAATGATTAGTTTTGCGATGAATGGCATCACGTCGTTTTCAATTGCCCCAATCAAAGCGATTCTTTCAATTGGTCTGATCATTAGTGGCGTGAGTCTGCTAATGATGATTTTTGCGTTGGTCCAGCACTTGCTTGGAAACACGGTCGATGGCTGGGCGTCCTTGATGACTAGTTTATGGTTTCTAGGGGGCGTGCAGCTAATCGGTATTAGCATTGTCGGTGAATACGTGGGCAAAATTTTTGCTGAAGTGAAGCACCGACCACGCTACATTATTGAAACGGATGATTATACCGCGACGCAGCAACCCGCGGTATTAACTAAGAAAATTCAATCATGAATCGAATTCTAAAGGGAATCAATTGGCTAGCTGCGGGGGTATTGGGCTGGGCCGGGGTGTTGGCTTGGTTGCAGCCCGTTAATTTTTTAGGCGACCCGGACCTAGCCTCACCCGTCGTGGTGGGTAGTTTGACCTTAGCGTTGCTACTATTAGTTAACGGTAGTCGGGGATGGATTCGACGCTGGTCACCGACAACCGTTAAACGGGTGATGTGGGGCTTAGTGGCGTTGCTAATTATCGCTCAGTTAGTGGTGGCGTGCAGTTTTATTGACGTTAGTCGTGCCGACGCCTTTTACGTCCGGACACAGGCGCTAGCACTAGTTCAAGGTCAGTACCACTGGTTGCACTATTTTATGATTTATCCTAATAACGTTAATTTTACGTTGCTGGAAGCTAGTCTCATTAAAGTGATTACTTCAGTTATTGCGAGTCCGTGGGTCGTGTTGAACGGCCTGCGCTTTTTGTGGATTGATACGGCGTTAGTAAGCAGCTATTATTTGTTAAAACGTTGGCGCTATGGATGCACCGCAATGCTGGGACTACTCGTCGTTTGGATAGTGAGTCCGCCAGTCTATGCTTACGCGCTGTATGCGTACACCGATGCGCTGGTCATGCCATTAGTAATTGATGTGTTAGCAGTGTTGACTTGGGCACTGAACCGTCATGGTTGGCAAAAATGGGGTGGCGTGATTGCCGGTGAATGTTTATTAGCAATCGGGGTCGCAATGAAATCGAACCTGGTGGTCTTTGAAATTGCTTTTATTTTATTGAGTTTAGTTTTAGGCTTTCAGCACCGGGTGGCATGGCAAACGGTTGGCGGCTGGCTATTGAGTGCAGTCGTGACCCTAGGCGTTGTGTTTAGTTTGTTTGGCGTGTGGCGGCAACAAGCGGGATTTTATGCGGATGCCAAGTCACAATTACCCGCAACCAGTTGGATTGCAATGAGCTTGAATCCTAAGTATAGCGGGCAGTATGACCATGCCGATTTTGAATCGGTCCATCAACAACCGACGGCGGCAGCCAAGCAACGTCGGGCCAAAACGATGATTAGTCGACGCGTTAAACAGCTCGGTGTGACTGGATTTGTGGGACACCTGGCGCAAAAGATGCGGATCTTTTGGGCCACCGGTGATTTTGACAGTTTCAAATTGACGACGCAGTGGATTCGCGCGCCACATTTTTACGTCACTAATCAGCGGCAAATCCAATTCTGGCTAGTGCTGATGACACAGGCGGGCTACTTAACGCTTTTGATTGAAGCCGGGGTAGTTTTGATGACGGCGCGAGTGGATCGTCAAGGCGTGTTACTGATTGCGTTGACGATTTTAGGATTGACAGCCTTTCACGTCCTTTTCTGGGAGGTGGAGCCACGGTATGCGTTACCGTTGTTACCAGGACTTGCCTTGTTAGGTGTTATTGGGATGAGCGAACGGGCACAATGGACGCTGAATGCCCGTAGTTATTGGCCGGCGGTGACGATTTTAGGTGGCTTAGCTCT
This sequence comes from Lactiplantibacillus paraxiangfangensis, assembly GCF_036246185.1. NCBI lineage: Bacteria > Bacillati > Bacillota > Bacilli > Lactobacillales > Lactobacillaceae > Lactiplantibacillus > Lactiplantibacillus paraxiangfangensis. The sequence goes on along the minus strand of NZ_BTPW01000044.1, from coordinate 3,949 downwards.
GTTAAGTGGAATCAGTCTGTGGCAGACCAGTCGGCGAGTGCAAATTACGCAAACGATGGTCGCTGTTCAGGGAAATGGTCATTACGTTGAGAACATGACGCAGCGATTGAGACCTGAACAGGCGGTGACCCAGACGATTCAAACGGCTAGTCCTAGTAATCAATTAGATTTATCGCCCATTCGCCCGCAAACGGGGATGGTGGCGATTCAAATTGAGGCGGGCAACCGGCTGTTAGTGAGCAAGGTGGGGACGCCCCGTGAGCTAAGAGCGTTGCGCTATGCGACCACTAACCAATCGTCGTTGCGGGTGACGGTGACCAACGTGGGACACAGCTCCCTTAAATACGGGGTCGTCAAAGCATTTTATAATCCGGTGAACGGTGCATTGACCAAGCAACCGCAAAATTATTTGCGGTACGTGGTTCGGGACAATCATGCTACATTACCGCTGAGTCCGATGATGGTTAGTGTGCTCGTTGCAACCGGGCTATTTGGAAGTGCTTGGCTGGGGTTAAAGATGAGCACTGACCGAAATTGTAAGTATAAAAAATAAATCGAGTTACAAAGTCGTAATCAAAAAAACACTCAACGTAGGTAGTTGTGTGAGTGTTATGATCCCCCTGTGGTTGTCAGATGAATTATCTTGTTTTATCTGACAACCACAGGGGGATTTTTCGTATGCCAAGATCTAAGTTTAGTGCTATAGAGAAGCTAGATTGATTAACGAATTTGAATCCTCGGGGGGTATCGAGCACAGCCTTTGGGAAAGCGAATGGTTTAGGTAAGAACACCTACCAAAAATTCAAAACACTCATGAACGAAGGAATCCACTACTTCAATCACTTAGATCGGTCACCAGCAAGAAACGACCTCACTCCGGTAGAATACCGAAATGAGGTCGCTTAAAGACAACACTAATTTATATTATTTCATATGATAACTTGACAGGGACTAGCACAGAGGCACCTTGTTTTTATTTTTTAGATTTCTGTATTCTCAAATGGTATTTATTGATTTGTAGATGTGACTGAAGTCTTTGATTAGGTTAAAACGGAAAGTCGAAGTTGTAGTAAACAATCTGTGCGGCCCGGTAAAAATCTTCATCACGCATGGTCTCAATGTAATCGATTTGACGATTGGCAGTGGGCGAGGCATCAAATGAGTAAATTTGTGCAGCCACAACCTGACCATGAGTTTGGTAATTGTTACCCAAGGTTAGATAACCTGGTAAATCTCTAATTGTGGATGTAATTGGTGCGACAATAACAAAGCCAGTATTCTTGTTGTAAAGGTCACTACTGAGTATAAGGGCAGGGCGGTGTTTTTTAATTTCTCGGCCACGCTGCGGATCAAAATTTATCCAGATGAGGTCTTTCTGCTTAGGAGTATATGCCATTTTATTCTACGTCACTCCAATTAACGTCAGACCATTCTTCCGTCATGGATTTTGAGCCTTTAGTTTTAAGGTATGGATTTTCCATTCTGGGAACCAAAGTGAATGATTCTCCATCTGTGGAGGGGATTAGCAGCCAACGTTGCCCTTTTTTGAAACGATTATCTTTTGGCAAGCTCAACGCTAAGGAGTTACCGCGACTCACTGTTTTTACTTCCATCATGTTAAGCGCCCCTTTCTTGTAACTAAGTATAACATGTATTACGAAGTTATACTGTTTTATAACCCGTGACCTAATCTAAATAAAACATAATATTGACAAATTCATTATAATTTTATTTGCATTCGAAATTTGTGATTCATCATCATAATATATTATATGCAAATCAGGTTGTTTGTACTGAGTAGTTTTACGGTTCAAGTAATACAAATTAGCTACTTAATATCTGTTTTAGTTGGCATTGATAACATGTGGTTCTGGATCGTCCCTCAGAGCACACCGGTTCTGTCTGACGAAGCGACTAATGAGCTAGTTTGGTTTATAAATCGTCACGGTGTAATAACGTGATGGCTTCGCCTTGGTCGCGGCGGCGATCAATGTTTTCTTCGCCCCAAACGCAGAGCTGGTGTAAAATGCCCGACAAGCTGTGTCCGTAGTCGGTCAAACGGTAGTCGACCCGTGGTGGCACTTCTTGGTAAACGTGACGTTGAACAATGTTAGCGGCTTCGAGTTCTCGTAACTGTTGGACGAGCATCTTTTGAGAAATTTGGGGAATGGCCCGTTCCAACTCACTGGTCCGCATGGGTTTTAGGCGGAGATGGCACAGGATGATGGATTTCCATTTGCCACCAATCACTTCCATGGTTGCTTCAACCCCAATTTGATAAGTCTTTTCTGGCATAGTTAGCCTCCTTATTTATACTTACTTTTTGGTGGGTATCCCACTTTAAAGTCGGTACTTGTTCTTAAGTTACTTGCTAGTATAATCATTATTTATCACGTTAGCAAGTTAAGGAGGATGTATAAAAATGAATCAAAAGATCAATCCAACTTGGACACTGTTAGCACTCGCAATTAGCGCGTTTGCCATCGGGTCCACGGAATTTATTAGTGTTGGTTTAATGCCACTACTCGTCAGTCACTTTCATATTAACTTAGCCCAGGCGGGGTTAACCGTTTCGGTCTACGCCTTAGGAATCATGGTCGGGGCACCTGTCATGACGCTATTGACTGGACGCTTGAACCGGCACCGGTTGATGATGTTGATCATGGGGTTATTTATCGTTGGTAATTTACTAGCAGCGCTCGCCCCAACGTTTAGCATTCTATTATTAGGACGAATTGTCGCTGCCTTGGCGCACGGAATTTTTATGACCGTCGCTTCCGTTATTGCGGCGGACGTGGTTGCACCGGAAAAACGGGCTTCCGCAATTGCGGTCATGTTTACCGGTTTGACGGTCGCAACGGTTACCGGTGTGCCGTTGGGGACGATGATTGGTCAGCTTGGCGGTTGGCGCTGGTCCTTTATCTTTATTAGTGGGATTGGGGTTTTAGGATTGTTAGCTGACTACTGGCTGATTCCACGCAATTTACCGTTACCTGCGAAAGCAACGGCGCGGGGGATTATCCGGGTCTTAACGAATCCGCAATTGTTATTGGCACTATTAGTGACCGCACTAGGGTACGGTGGCACCTTTGTGGCTTACACGTACCTGTCACCGTTGTTGGAACAAGCAATGGGGTGGTCCGCTAATGCCGTGGTCGTTATCTTAGTCGTTTACGGTTTAATGGTCGCTTTGGGAAATACGCTTGGTGGTCGCTGGGCCAACCAGCGTCCGTTGACCGCACTCTTTAAAATGTTTGTCGGGTTACTGATCACGTTGTTGGTCCTATCCGTAACGGCGCAGAGTCATTGGCTGGGTCTCTTCACGGTTCTTGCCATGGGCATCTTTGCCTTTATGAACGTACCGGGGTTACAACTCTACATTGTGCAATTAGCTGAAGTGCATACGCCGCAAGATATTACGATGGCTTCAGCGTTAAATATTTCAGCGTTTAACGTTGGGATTGCGTTAGGGTCTGGAATCGGTGGTCAGGTCACGACTCAGTTTGGGTTAACGTGGACGCCTATTTTCGGTGCTTTAATGGTCGCCATCAGCTTGATATTACTAGCTGGTTTAATCTGGTTAGCACGACCAGTCGAACACCGGGTGTCTGGGAATTGTGAAGATTAGTTTTCCCGTTTAGCAATGATGGCTAGTAATTAAAAAGAGTCTGGGACAAAACTCCCAGCTCACATTAAAAAGGTAGTTCTGAGAAATCATTTGATTTCTCAGAACTACCTTTTTTAAGCTTATTTATACACAGAGATGACGATTCCTGCTATTCTTAAGGCACTGAAACAAAAAAAGAAAAGAAATCGTCGAATTGTACTAGTCCCTGTCAAGTTGACAGGTGAAATAATATAATTTTCGAGTTCTGTCTAAGCGGCTTTGCCGCGGTATTCTACCGCGGTGAAGCCGCTTCTTTGTGTTGTCCGGTCAATGTAATTGAAG
>NZ_BTPW01000043.1:0-13438 GCF_036246185.1 Lactiplantibacillus paraxiangfangensis | reverse complement strand
GATAAACCTATGATAATTGCTAACTTTTCTTCAGGTGTAAATCTAGTTCTAGGCATAATAAAATCCCCTTAAGCATTGATAGATGAATTATTGTTTTTCATCTGTCAACCTTAAGGGGACTATAGCAGTCTGATTTCGGAGGTGCTTTTCAGCTTGAAGCTTATTTATTAATGAATTCCGTTAAAATTCGTTGGGCGGCGCGACCGCTAAAATCATTGGTCTGTAGTCGGTCAAAAACGTCCTTCATAATATGGGTCAGCTGTTCATCGCTGAGACCTTGTGCAGATAAGGTGTTGAGCATTACCTGTAAAAGGTCGAGCGGGAGGACCGGCCGCATTTCGGGATGACTATGAAAGTACTCCGAAACGGCTTGATCATGAAGGGGCCAGTAGACTGGATTTTTAACGTCATCAAAAATGGTTTTTAACTGTGCTAAGGCTGGTGACAAAGGAATGTTCTTTGCAATCAAAGTTGTCAGGACCCCGTCACGTGCGGGGACTAAGACGTCAGCGTTGTAATCTTTCAACAGTAAAAAATGCGATTGGAACGGTGGTCGTAAGGTAAAGGTCATCGTTAATGCAATTTGACTATCAGATTCTGCCATCGCAAGGGCTTCCTTCCAAAGTAATTAGTGGCGCTTGGTGAACCGGACGACTGCTTCACACCGCGCCGTTTGTGGGAACATATCGATTGATTGAATATAATCGACTTGGTAACCACGGGTCAATTCACGCAGGTCTTGGGCTAAAGTGGACGGATTACATGAAATATAAACTAATTTTTCCGGGGCACTCTGCAAGATGGCGTCGATTAAAACGTTGTCTAACCCGGTCCGTGGTGGATCGACAACAATGGCATCCGGTGCGAAACCAGCTGCTAACCATTGTGGCAAGAGTGTTTCGGCTTCACCGACTTCGTAATGTGCATTGGTGATATTGTTGAGCTTGGCGTTTTCGTTTGCATCGGTGACTGCGGCTGGAATGGTATCCATCCCACGAACTTCTTTAGCAACGTCAGCTAAGGACAGCCCAATGGTTCCGACCCCGGAGTAAGCGTCGACTAAGGTTTCATCCGGTGCTAATGCCAAGGCTTCGCGGGCTAATTGATATAACTTTTGTGTTTGTTCTGGATTCAGTTGGAAGAATGCCCGGGCAGAGAGGTTAAAGGCTAAGCCATCGAGTTCTTCCGTAATCGTTGTTTTACCAGCTAATAACGTGGTTTGATCACCCCAGATTAGGGAAGTTTTACCCACGTTAACGTTTTGCATCACGGAAACCACCATTGGTAATTTTTCGGCAATCTTCATGAGAAGCTGATGTTTTTTGGGTAATTTTGGCGTGTTGGTAATGAAGACAAGTTGGACTTCACCAGTGACTGCCGCGGCGCGAACCACAACGGTCTTCACAATTCCTGAATTATGTTCTTCATCGTAAATCGGAACTTCTAGTTCTTCCAGCCAGGCGACAACTTGACGCATGACTTCCATGGTGACGGGCATTTGCACGGAACAAGTTGGCAGATCAACTAAGTCGTGACTGTTTTCCTTGTATAAACCAGCTGCCACGTGCCCATCGATCATCCGAACTTGGAATTGGGCCTTATTGCGGTATTCATACGGGTCAGCCATCCCAATTGTTGGCCGGACGTCGTAGTTACGGAAACCCGCTGGCTGGTATTTTTCCAAAGCCTGACGAATGAGGTCCTGTTTGAATGCCAGTTGAGCGGGGTATTCTAAGTGTTCCAATTCAAACCCGCCAACTTCACCGGCGTACGGATCGCGGGGATCAACCCGGTCAGGACTCGGTTTGCGTAAAGTTCGAAGCCGAGCTTCCAAGTACCGGGGATGAACGGCGGTGACTTCGGCAACAATAACTTCATTGGGAAGGGCACCCTTTACAAACGTGATGACGTGTTTGTAATAGCCGATTCCTTCACCGTTGATGCCGAGGCGCTTAATGGTCAACGGGAACCGCTGTCCAATTTGCACGTCAGTCTGAACCTTCTCGACGGGTCGCTGGGGGCGACGGTCACGGTTCGGCCGGTGTTGATTCTCGTAATGATTGTTTGATTTCATAGGTGTTTTTCTAACCTCGTTTTCTGTAAACTACCTTCAAGTCATTATAGCATGGTCACGGAGACTTACTAATAACGAATTAAAACGCGGTAGTTGAAAGCGGTTTATATTATCAGTTATAATGATTCTAAACTAATTGAAGGTACGGGGAGGCTTTTGTAGTGGATGCATTAATGACGTTAAATCAGGTCAATTACCAAGTTAAAGATAAGCATATTTTACATGACATTAATTGGGAGATCTCAAGGGGGGCGCAGGTTACGTTGACTGGCCCGTCTGGTAGCGGGAAGAGTACGCTACTAAGAATTATCGCGTCAATGATTTCAAAAACGAGTGGGCAATTAATTTTTGATGGTCAGCCAATTGAAAGTTATGACCCGGTTATGTATCGAAGGCAAGTTTCTTACTGTTTTCAACAGCCGACATTATTTGGTGAAACGGTGGCGGACAACCTGATGTTTCCTTACCAAATTCGCAAACAGCCGTTTGACCGTACGCACGCGGTCGAAGCACTGATTTATGTCGGTTTATCGAAACAAACGTTACAGCAGAAAGTGACGGATCTATCCGGTGGGGAGCGGCAACGGGTGGCCTTGATCCGAAATATCTTGTTTCTGCCGCAAGTCTTGTTACTGGATGAGGTCACAGCGGGTTTGGATGAGGCCAATAAGCAGATTATTCATGACTGGCTGCACCATTTGAATGCGGAACGGGGCGTTACGACCATCATGATTACCCACGATGCTGGCGAAATCGCTGAAGCCACCCAATTAATGCGCGTTGTTGACGGTCGTTTGGAGGTGGGCAAATGAATTTAACGGTAAATAATACGTCGCTATTTTTGGCGGCCATGCTAGTACTAGTCGCGCTGAGCATTAGTCTGTGGCAAAAGTTGGGGTTGGATAAGGATATTGTTATCGGTGTTATCCGGGCAGTGGTTCAATTATTTATTGTGGGGTACCTGCTGAAGTATATTTTCCGGGTCAACAACTTATGGCTGACATTAGCGATGATGGCCTTCATTATTTTTAACGCGGCTTGGAATGCGCAAAAACGGGGACCGGGGATCGGCCACGCTTTGGTTATTTCACTACTGGCCATTTTTGTTAGTACGGGCGTCACGCTGGGCGTCCTCGTCTTGTCCGGCGCCATCAAGTTTATTCCGTCCCAGATGATTCCCATTTCGGGGATGATTGCGTCGAACTCAATGGTGGCAATTGGGCTAGCCTTTCGAAGCCTCAACAGCCAATTTCATGATCAACGCCAAGGCGTTTTGGAACGTTTAGCCCTAGGTGCCAACTTATTAGACGCTTCTATCGCAATCGTCAGAGAAGCGATTCGGACCGGGATGTCCCCAACGATTGATTCTGCCAAAACGGTGGGCTTGGTTAGCTTGCCGGGGATGATGTCCGGGTTGATCTTTGCCGGGGTCGATCCGGTCCGGGCCATCAAGTACCAAATTATGGTGACGTTCATGTTACTGTCAGCGACCAGTTTAGGATCGATCATTGCTTGTTACTTGGCTTATCGTAATTTTTATAATGCGCAAAAACAGTTGAAGTAAATATGCTATTATAAAACATGAAATTTATGCTAAATGGGGGTGCTCGCGTGAGCGATGCTGCGGTATGGGTACCGATACCACCGATGTTTTATTGGGGGTGGCTGGTTCCGATGACTTGTGGGATAGTCTTTAGTTGGCGGTACCATCGCGATAAGGTTCGGTTAAGCAACGGTATTTGGTTCTCACTATTTTTCTATTCTTTTTTAACGATGCTCGCAATATCAATTTTTGGAACGAATAATCATCCGTTGATTATCGTCTGCGGGACGATTTTTGTTTTATTCTTGATGGCGTTAGGGGCCATCTTCGTGTTACAAGCGTTTCTGCTTCTATGGAATGCTTGGATTGTCTGGAAGCGTGAAAGTCACACGCTCGCCAACATGTTGACGTTATTTTTAGGCTTAGGAATCTTGATTCTGCCGTGGGTTGCCAGTACCATTGGTAATCACGTGCCGCAACCGGTGAATAGCTGGATGACGATTTTTCCTAACCTCGTAATCTTCTACGTTGCCTTTTGGTTTTATAATTACCTAACGATGTTGGTGATTTATCAGTTCAACTTTCCGCGACTACGCCAAGATTACATCATCGTTTTAGGTGCGGGGCTGTTAAATGGGGACCAGGTGTCGCCGCTGTTAGGTCAACGAATTATGCGCGGCTTAGATTTTTACAAAAAGCAGCAGGCCAAAAAGCAGCATCCGGCCATCATGATTTTTTCTGGTGGTCAGGGGGGCGACGAAACCGTTCCCGAAGGTCAAGCGATGTTAGACTATGCGATTAAACATGGGTTACCGCCTGAAAATGGTTGGGCAGAGACCCGGTCCAAGACAACGTTACAAAATATGCAGTACAGCAAAGTTTTGATAGATCAGGGGCCGGTGAAGCACCCGAAGACGATCTTCGTTACGAATAATTACCATACGTTTCGGGCGGGGATGTTTGCCAAACAGGCCGGTTTAAAAGCGGACGGCATTGGCGCCCGTACGGCTCGCTTCTTCTTGCCGGATGCCATTATTCGTGAGTATATTGCAATCTTTGTGCGGAATAAGTGGTGGCACGCACTGGCAATCGTTGGCATGTTCATTCTGTCAATTGCGATGGTCTGGCTAGATATTTACAACGGACAGTTATAAAAGCTGTTGAGATAAGATCATAACGCAAAATAGTGCTTCAGAAATCTTTTAAAAGATTTCTGAAGCACTATTTTTTTCTAGCTGAACCCTATAATCAGGCTGGCGTTACGGTGATGTCGCCGTCTTGAGTTGTTAAATGATACTGCTGGTTGGCGTCTTTATTGTGATGATAATCCGTGTTGTCCGTGACGTGGTGGCTGAAAATGTTGAGGTCGCCATCACCGCTGGTAGCGAAAACGCCGACCCGTTTGTTAGCGGAAAGGTGAATATCACCGTCTGTAGTAGTGGCAGTTAAGCGATCAACGTGGTTGCGATTCAAGTGGATATCCCCATCCTTGGCGTGAACTTTAGCGGACTTGAAGTGGGTTTGTTCAACTGTAATGTCGCCATCACGACTGTCAATGTTGGAACGGGCCGCGTTAAAGTGGCTTTGCTGAATTCGGATGTTGCCGCTATCAGCATCAGTGTCGGCCTGTAAACTCGGTGCCGTTACATCGGTTAGATTAATGGCGTCCGCTGAGAACTGGGCGTCCTTTTTGATTTGGACGTTATTCAGTAAAACCAAATTGTTACTAGTTAGCAATTTGACGTGGTCAGCCGTGATACCTTCAAGACGTACATCACCGGATTGTTGATGCGTTCCGCGAACCCAAGTGAGGGTAGTCTTAGTTGGAACCGTAATGACAGTGCGGTTGTCAAAATCACTATCACTGAAAAAGTAGCCCACTTGTTTTTGACTAGTTGGCTTAGAACTAACTGTGACGTGACCATTTTTAGTTGTCACCGTGGGGAGCTTATGACGCGACGAAACTAGAATTGAAGCGACGTTGCCGCGTTTAATCGTGACATTGTCAGCTGAATTAAGGGTGATATCAGTAATCTTATCGGGATAGTAAGTCTTTTGGCTCTTTTTGACGATTTTAAAGCCGTTGTTGCTCCAATAAATCGACTTAATTCCGTTGTTGGCAATCCCAAAAATTAACATGATAACGCCGACGACCAACATAATAACGCCGACTTTAATAGTTTTACGCATGGTGACGGCCCCCTCTCTCAGCCCGGTTTTTCTTGACGAACCGGTGGTATAAACGTTGAACTAAAGCGGAAATTCCTTGAATAATCAGGTTAATGAACCAGATGACGAGTGGGGCAATTAGTAATTCGGCCCCGATAATGGCTAAACCACTGCCTAAATAGAAGCAGCCGGCCCAGAAAGATTGTGTGATGATGCCGACCCCGCCGATAAGCATTGCAATCCCGAGAAGGGTCACCCCGAAGAGCACCCCGGCAATGCCGACGAGTAGGGCAAAAGCCACGCTGGCAACAACGACCAGTGCCACTAAGATAAATAGTAGGGCTGGAATCGTAATTGGGGTTGAAATCAAAGCTAAAATAACCCACCAAATAGCCCGAATCCCCGCTTTTGATTGTTGGGTTTTGGATAGGTTGCCTTCCAAGTCTTCATTAAAACGAATCGAATAGTCAGCTAGAACTTTGCGGGCTAACTGTTTGGGCGTGCCCAACTCAGCGACACAGTCGTCGTAATCTTGAATTTGTGCGTCTAATAAATATTCACGGTAGAATTCAACGACTTCGTCACGCTCAGAATCGTTGAGTTGGACGAGAAGGTCGTTGAATTTGGTTAAATAGTTGTTCATGCGAGTGCTCCTCCTTGGCCTTGAAGTAAGGTGTTGATGGCTTGATTATAAGTAGCCCATTCCTTTTGAATAGCGGCTAACTGCGCTTCCCCGGTTGCAGTGAGCTGATAGTAGCGGCGATTGCGACCTTGATAGGCTTGGTCATAAGTTGTGACCCAGTCATTTTTCTTTAAGCGCCGTAGTACGGGGTAAAGGGTCGATTCAGAGACGGAAATCGAAGCTTGTAGGCGTTGCGTCAGGGCGTAACCGTAGTAGTCTTGCGTTTTTAGGCAAGCTAATACGCAACCATCGAGTAACTCGGAACTGATTTGAATGGCCATCGCTATTCCTCCTGTTATATTATACGTCATATAGTATCGTTCGATTAATAGTATAGAAGATGGATCCGTTCATGTCAATTGATACTAGGAAATTGGTATGAACGGATATTTTGGGAACAATAAAGCGGCTGTGTTAAAAAGCACAGCCGCTTTAAATTGGTAGAACGTACGTCGACCACCTTAGTTTTTAGATGTTAGCCGGTAACGTGTATATAAATAGTCAATCAAAATGTGGAAAAACCCTGAGTAATAAGGATAACTATTATGTGATAAACCTTCCATCGAGTAGGTGTAGTTGGCGTGATTAGATAGCCAGTTCTCAAGGCTATTCGTAAAGGCAATAATTGGGACTTCTACCAAAATTGGAATTTTTAAGAAATCTTTGACAACCTGATTTTCACCAGATGAAGAAAAGATGATGATCAAGTCTTGATTAGAGACCGTCTCGGACACTTGCTTATTTAATTCACTACCCGTGGTGGCGGGGAGCAAAATCATGTTAATTCCTAGTTGCAGGAAGTGTTGTTGCAGATCACGGGCCTGGTATTGTTGATTTAGTCCGGTTGCAAGAACAAAGATACGGTGAGCATCGTGGATAAGCTTTAACGTGTGCTGTAAGTCTGAATCACTCAGATGGTCAATTAAAGCAGTTAGTGCTTGGCCCAACTGGTGGGCGTTAATGGCTTCATTATTCGTTGCTTGTTGTGGTTGCTAGCTAACGGAGTATTTAAAGTCAGAATAACCATGAAAACCGAGCTTTTGGGCAAATCGCAGAACGGAAGAAGTTGAGACAAAGGCCTGGTTTGCAACGTTATTGATGCTTAATGAAGGCATTTCATCCGCGTGAGTCAAAATGAATTGGGCGATTTGGCGATCAACATTTGAAAAAGCACTACTGTGTTGTTGAATTAATTCGGTTATGGTTTTAGGCATAATAAACCTCCTGACATGTTTTCAGTATAAAGGAATTCAAACACGGTGTATTTATTTTTATTGCCAAAGGCCTGGGAAAATTTCCAAGCGTTGGTTAAGGGGTTTAAATTGTTAGTAAACAGCCTATACTAATAGGCATAGATGCATCTGAAAGCGCTTAATCGAATGTTACTGGAGGAAATTTAGATGGATAACGCAACGATAGCTGATAAAATTATCGAACTTTCAGGTGGTAAGACAAATTTTATTAGCGTAGAAAACTGTATGACGCGGTTAAGAATTAAATATCGGAATCAAGACTTGGTTAAAGTTGATGACCTTAAAAGTTTACCAGGTGTCTTGGGAGTCAATATTGCGGATACGTTTCAGATCGTAGTTGGTCCCGGGAAAAGTACTAAAATTCATGAAGCAATTATTGAACGTTTAGGTGCTCAGTACGATGCTACAGCACAAGAAGATGGTGACCAGTCAAGTGCTCCCGCTGACATGGATTCTACAATTCAAGCTAACAAAGCGCAAGCACGCAGCCACACAAGTGGGCGAATGAAGTCGTTTCTAACGACCTTATCGAATATTTTTGTTCCCGTGATTCCCGCAATCATTGCTTCTGGATTCGTTCAAGGTATTAATAATATTATGACTAGTAACGCAACTAAAACAGCGTTGCGTGAAGGAATTAAAGCGAGTGGCCAATTAACCAATACGCAGGTCGTGCTGCAAAGTTGGCACCTCCTACAAATTAGTACGGTGTTTAGCATTATTGGGAGTGCGGTTTTAGGATTTTTAGCGATTTATGTCGGGGTTACTTCTGCAATCCAATTTAAGACCGATAAATTATTAGGTGGTGCCGTCGGGGCGATTACTTTATCAACAGCGTTACCAATTATCGGATTGAAGCCCGGTGAAGGGGGCCTGTTTGGGGTCATCTTGGGTGTGTGGATTTTAGCTTGGTTTATGCGACTGTTTCATAAGATTATTCCCGATGTATTGGACGTTGTTTTAACGCCAACGTTGGCCCTATTATTGACTACTATCGTTTACTTCTTAACCGTGATGCCAATCATGGGTATCTTATCAGATGGCTTGATTAAAGGGATTTTATTCTTAATTAATGAATCTGGAATCATTGGTGGATTTATTTTATCAGCCTTAGCACCGGCATTGATTTCAACTGGGTTACACCAAGGATTAACGCCAATCAACTTACAGCTGATTGCGGAACATGGCTCGACTCAAATTAATGCTTTCCAAATTATGAGTAATGCGGGTTTGGTTGGTGCTGGTCTAGCATTATGGCAGATGTCGAAGAATCAACAGGTGCGCAACGTTGCGAAAGCTGCTTTACCAGCAACTTTCTTAGCCGTAGGAGAACCAACCTTGTTTGGGTTAGTTATTCCATCTGGATTTGGGTTCATCACTGCTTCCATCGGTGCTGGCTTCGGTGGTGTGATGGTCAGTTTGCTAGGCGTCAAGTGTTCGGCGTTGGGTGCTGCTGGAATGTCAGCCATTCCATTGATTGCCGATGGTAAGTATTTACAGTACTTGATTAGTTATGCGGTTGCTTTAATCGCCGGGTTTGTTTTGACTTATGTTGTTGGAAAAATGCGTCACTATGCTTAATTAGGATCGAGAGGGAGAAGTCACATGCGAGCAATTATGATTATGTTTGATACGCTGTCAAAACGATTTTTATCAAACTATGGGAATGATTGGGTAAAGACACCCAATTTTCAGCGCTTAGCAAAAAAGTGTGTCACGTTTGATAACTATTATGGTGGAAGTTTACCTTGTATTCCGGCTCGACGGGAGCTACATACGGGAATGTATAATTTCCCGTTCCGTTCTTGGGGACCCATGGAGGTTTTTGACCAATCAGCGATTGAATTGATGAAGACGAAGGGTGTCTATAGTCATATTATTACGGACCATTCTCATTATTGGGAAGATGGTGGGGCAACCTATTTGCCACGTTACTCAAGCTGGGAAGGGTTTCGTGGCCAAGAAGGCGATCGTTGGCAACCACGTCTAAAAGCACCGGAAAATAATAATCATAATCCACTGAACAAGCAAGGAATCTCGGTGACCCAACATTTAGCTAATGGGACCACAATTCATGATGAAAGTGATATCTCAAGCGTAAAAACGATTAAGGCTGGTCTGGAATTTTTGAAGGAGAACCATGACCAAGATAACTGGTTTGTTCAAATTGAATCATTTGATCCCCACGAACCATTTTATGTTCCCGAAAAGTATCGTCAGCTCTACCAATGCATTCAGTCGAAGGATATTCCTTATTGGCCGACCTATCAGAAGTTAGTAGATGATCGATTTAAGGATGACCTGGTTGATTTAAAGAAGGAGTACGCAGCCTTAATTACAATGTGTGACCATTATCTCGGGCAATTACTAGATTACCTAGATCAGACAGATATGTGGCGAGATACCTTAGTGATTGTAAATACAGATCACGGGTTCTTATTAGGGGAACATGATTGGATTGGTAAGAATATCTCACCAGTTTATGACGAACTTGTTCACTTACCATTCTTTATTCATGATCCTAATCAACCAGAATTAGACGGACAGGTTTGTGGGCGAGTGGCCCAGACGGTCGATATTCCCGAAACACTCTTAGATTACTTTGGCATCAGTGATGAGACAACTCGTGATGGGGTCTCAATCTTGAAAATTTTAAGGAATGCAGCACAAACGTTGCCCGCAACGCCTGAACGGGATGTTTTGTTCGGTGTAAACGGCAGTTACGCCTGTTTATACGACGGCCACTACGTTTACATGCGGGCTTCCGCACATCCGGATAACGAACCGTTAGTTAACTACACGTTGGCGTTTACCAAAATGCGTGGGTTCTATAGCAATGAGCAAATGCAACAGATTGAACTTGTAAAGGGGAACCGTTTTACACACGGGATGCCAGTAGCCAAGGTACCAGTTAAAAATGAAATGGATTCCTTCGCATTAGGGAATAAGTTGTTTGATATGCAAGCTGACCCGCAACAACTGCACCCGTTGCATGATACACAATTGGAGCAACGAATGACGGCTAAATTGACGGCCATGTTGACTAAAATTGAAGCGCCAGCTGAAGAATTTGAACGGCTAGGGCTGAGTCATTAGGAGGAATGGTGAAAATGTTAAATACAATTGAAACGAGTCAGTTTATTACAATTCCCGGTGGCACCTTCGCCATGGGAACTGATGACCAGATTGGTTTTCCAGTTGATCATGAAGGGCCTGTAACGGATGTCCAGGTTAAGGGGTTTAAAATTGCACCCACTACGGTAACCGTTGCTGAATTTCAGGCTTTTGTGACGGATACTGGATATGAAACGCAGGCTGAACGGTTAGGCTGGTCTTACGTATTCTTTGGACTTTTGGATGAAGCAATCTTAGCCCAAACGACAGCAACGACTGACATGCCATGGTGGCGTGCGGTTCAGGGAGCTGATTGGTGCCATCCGGAAGGCCCTAACAGCGATATTTTGACCCGACAAGACTACCCGGTAACGCAGATTTCTTTGAATGACGCCGTGGCCTATTGCATCTGGGCAGGTGTTCGTCTACCTAGCGAATCAGAATGGGAAAAAGCGGCTCGGGGCGGTGTCTCCGGTTTGAAGTACCCGTGGGGCAATAATCTGACGGAAAATCATGCAATTCACGCCAACACTTGGCAAGGAACTTTTCCGAGTGAAAATAGCCTAGCTGATGGGTATTTAGGGACCGCCCCTGTTAAAACGTACGTACCCAATCAGTACGGGCTGTATCAAATGATCGGCAATGTTTGGGAGTGGTGTGCCAACCCACGGGCGGTGTTACTAAGCGAATTTCAACGGGTTAGTCCGCAAAATTATTGGGAACAGCTACTTGAAGAAAGTGCGCCGCATCAAACCGCAATTCGAGGTGGCTCGTTCTTGTGTCATTGTAGTTTTTGCAATCGATTCCGAGTAGGCGCCCGGAATGGTGAAATGAGCGATTCAGCTAGTTCTAATCTTGGATTTCGAGTCGTTTCGGATTTGGAGGGATAATCAAAATGAATTTTTTCGGGAAACGAATAAAAAATAGTGACACTGCGATTGTGTCACCAGTGAATGGCGAGGTCGTCCCAATCACTAAGGTGCCAGATGAAGTCTTTGCACAAAAAATGATGGGCGATGGTTTAGCGGTTATTCCGACAGACGATGTGGTGGTCGCACCAATCGATGGCAAGGTATCCTTTATCGCGGAGACCCGCCATGGAATTGGTATTACTAGCAAAACGGGATTAGAGATGGTCGTACATTTAGGAATTGATACGGTTAATTTAAAAGGTGCACCGTTTAATGTTCAAGTTAAATTAAATCAGTCAATTAAGGCTGGTCAGCCGTTGGTCATGATGGACCGTCAGGCGATTGTAGCTGCCAAGTTGGACCCAATCGTTATTATTGCAATGACAAATCTGAATGATTTAAAACAACGGATTGAGTTAACAGTTGGTTCGGCGCAAGCGGGGCAAGCTGTCGCGACTTTGAAGCCGGTGAACTAAGTGTCAGTCTATTTTACCTACGCGATCATCATTTTCTTGGCCAACGTTGTTGGGTCGATTGCGGGCATGGGTGGCGGTGTCATCATTAAACCGCTATTAGATTTAGTTGGGGCGCACCCACTAGTCCAAGTTAACTTTTTTAGCAGTGTTGCAGTCTTTACAATGGCTATCTTTTCAACTTATCGGCAAGCTAAGCAGGGGTTTAGTATTGATCGACGGTTCGCCATCATGACCTCTGCTGGGGCTGTGATTGGTGGGTGGCTAGGAAATACGACTTTCGATCAATTACACTTGTTGTTGCATAACGACGGGTTGCTTAATCAGATTCAGATTGCCTTGACGGTCTTAACGCTGATTTTTGCACTATTTTACTCGCTTTTTCCAGCTATTCACTTTAATTGGCGCAGAAACTGGCAATTGTTAATAATCGGTATTTTCCTGGGCTGGATATCAACCTTACTCGGTATCGGTGGTGGCCCCATCAACGTTGCGTTGTTGATGTTGTGCTGTTCATTTCCTATTCGGGAAGCAACGATTTATTCAATCGTCACCATCTTATTTTCACAACTAGCTAAACTAGCGGCAGTGGTGTTCACGGGGGCGGCTTTACACTTTGATTTAATGGCGTTGTGGTTTGTCATTCCGGCTGCAGCCATTGGTGGAACTGTGGGTGCGTTCTTTAGCCACACCGTGCGAACCGAACAAATCGTATTAGTTTATCGTTTTGCCATCTTTGGTGTCATTATGATTAATTTGTATAACAACTATCTATTGCTTGCCTAGTAATGACAGGACCAATAAAATTGTTAAGCTTCCGGTTGGCCGTGTCGGCACTGTTAGCTGGCGTTTTTTGCCAGGTTACAGTGCGGGGCGACTTGAAAGACTCGCCCCTTGAGGCTTTCAAGCGAGGCGGAAGACCGTCTTTTGTCTGTAGCCGACCCCATGGCCCACGGATTCTGCCGGCGAAGCGCTGAAAAATACTGGCTTTTTATTGATAAGCAGTACCCTGGCAGCAATTGAACTGGTTCTAGTACTTTCAATCTTTAGACGATTTTAAAATAAGCCACTCCTTTCCAAGTTTATAAGGAATGCTATAGTCCCCTTAAGGTTGACAGATGAAAAACAATAATTCATCTATCAATGCTTAAGGGGATTTTATTATGCCTAGAACTAGATTTACACCTGAAGAAAAGTTAGCAATTATCATAGGTTTATC
>NZ_BTPW01000042.1:0-13969 GCF_036246185.1 Lactiplantibacillus paraxiangfangensis | reverse complement strand
ATTCAAATCTAGAAACACGTAAACCACAATGGTTTACGCATCTAAAAGACTGGTTTACTCAAGAACAGTTAATCTTAAAGGGCTTAGAACTGGATCCAATTTTTCAACATACTTACTTTACAGCGCATGCCTTAGTGGATGCGTTAAGAACCAGAGATTACCAACGTTTTATCGAAGCTTTAAGTAGAACTGACAAAGTCAGTTCACAGCTTGAAATAACCATGAAAACCTATCGTAAACATCTGTCTCTAATTAAGAACATGATGGCAAGTACCTACTCCAATGGTCCTTTAGAGGGCGTTAATCGAAAAATAAAGCAAATCAAACGGACGGCGTACGGGTACAAAAATTGGTCGCGTTTTTACACACGAATTCGGATTGAATTTACAATTCAGAACAAAAAAAGAAAACCAATTCGAAAATGAATTGGTTTCCTCATAAAGTTACTCATCAACAGCCGTTGACAAAGAGCCCAAAAAATGGTGCTCAAGAAAGAATTCTCAAGCACCATTTTTTTAATTTTAGGCCCTATTAACCGATGGACCCTTCCATTTCAAAACTAATCAACCGGTTTAATTCCACCGCGTATTCCATTGGTAACTGCTTCGTAAATGGTTCCACAAAGCCCATAATGATCATTTCAGTGGCTTTTTGCTCTGAAATTCCCCGACTCATCAAGTAGTAGAGTTGGGCTTCTGAAACTTTAGACACCTTGGCTTCATGTTCCATAGAAACGTTACCATTCAAGATTTCGTTATACGGAATCGTATCACTGGATGATAAGTCATCCATAATGATGGTGTCACATTCAACGTGGGCAAAGGACCCGTCGGAGTGGCGGCCAAAGCGTACGGTCCCCCGATAATCCACTGCACCACCATCCTTAGCAATTGACTTCGAAACGATGGACGACGTCGTGTTCTTCGCGTTATGGATCATCCGCGCCCCGGTATCCTGGTCAACGTTTTGACCAGCCACCGCGATTGACAACATCGTGCCGTGTGCACCCTGACCATTCAAATAAACGGATGGGTACTTCATCGTAATTTTAGAACCTAAATTACCGTCGACCCATTCCATCGTGGCATTTTCCATCGCTTGTGCACGTTTCGTCTCCAAACTGTACACGTTGTTCGACCAGTTTTGAATGGTCGTGTAACGACAAGTCGCATTCGCTAAGACGTTAACTTCAACGACCGCGGCGTGCAAACTGTCCGAATCATAGTTGGGTGCGGTACAGCCTTCCACGTAGTTAACGCTGGCCCCTTCATCCACGATGATCAATGTTCGTTCAAACTGGCCGGTGTTTTCCGCATTAATTCGGAAGTAAGACTGGATTGGGGTCGTGACCGTCACGCCCTTTGGCACGTAGATAAACGTCCCACCAGACCAAACCGCACAGTTCAGCGCAGCGTACTTATTCGTGTTCGCCGGAACGAGTTTCCCAAACCACTTTTTAAAGAGTTCCGGGTACTTTTGAAGGGCGGTATCGGTATCCGTAAAGATGATCCCCGTCTTTTCAAACGTTTCTTGCATCCGGTGATAAACCACTTCGGATTCATACTGGGCACTTGAACCCGCGAGGTACTTCCGTTCTGCTTCCGGCACCCCTAAGCGGTCAAATGTCTGCTTGATTTTATCCGGCACGTCGTTCCAGTCACGGTACTTTTTATCAGTCGCTTTCTGGAAATACTTCATGTGCACGAGGTCCAGACCGCTTAAATCTGGCCCAACTTTTGGTTCTGGTAATTTCTGATAAATTTGATAAGCCTTTAACCGGTAATCCAACATCCACTGTGGTTCGTGTTTTTCGGCTGAAATCTGACGAACAATGTCTTCATTCAAGCCTTCCCCCGTTGAATAGACCGGTGTCACATCGTCGTGAAAACCGTATTCATAAGTTTCCGTTCCAGCGGTCACTTCTTGGACTTTATTTGGTTTTGTCATCAGCGTCATCCCCCATCGTTAATAATTGATCCGCGGCGTGCCACGCAAGCGTTGCACACTTGATACGGGTCGGAAATTCGGCAACCGTTGCTAAGACCGCGGCGTCGCCGAGCGCGTGCTGATCAGCGTCATTCAACGAATCGCCCGTAATCAAATCTGAAAAGTCGGTTAGCCGTTTTTGGGCTTCTGTAACGGTTTGTCCTTTTAAAACGTCGGTCATAATACTAGCTGACGCCTGCGAAATGGTACAGCCACTGCCCGTAAACATAATCTGATCAATAACGTCATCCTTAATCAGCATCTGAACATTGATTTCATCCCCACAAGTGGGATTATGCAGCGTGACCGTCTTCGCATTTGGCAGCGTCCCAAAATGATGCGGCGCTTGCGCATTCTCCAAGATCACGGTCTGGTAGAGGGCTTTTAGTCTTAATAAACTCATGATTCAAAGAACTCCTTTACCGATTCCAACGCCGTTAAAAGCCGATCCACGTCATCGGAATTATTATAGAGGCCGACACTTGCGCGAACGGTCGAATTAACGTGCAAATAACGCATCAACGGTTGGGCACAATGGTGACCCGCCCGGATTTCCACACCGGCTAAGTCTAGTCCGGTCGCAATATCATGCGCGTGAACGTTGTCGACATTAAACGCAACAACGGGACCGTGTAATTCTGGTGACTCTGGCCCGTAGACCGTGATGCCCGGCATTGCAATCAATCCCATTAAGAGCTGCTTAGTCAGCCGCTGTTCAATCGCTTGCGCCGTATCCAACCCGACACTTTGTAAATAGGTCAGCGCAGCGCCTAAGCCAATCACACCACAGATGTTCGGCGTTCCGGCTTCAAATCGTTCCGGAATTGCGGCAAATTCGGTCGTTTGCCAGTCAACGTCGCTGATCATCTCGCCACCAAATTGGGCGGGCGTTAATTGAGCCAATAAGTCATATTTACCATATAACACACCCACTCCAGTTGGACCGTAAATTTTATGCGCTGAAAAGGCGTAAAAATCCGCGTCGAGGTCCTGCACATCGACTGCCATGTGCGCAATTGATTGGGCGCCATCGACAACTAAGATGGCGTTCTGTGCGTGGGCAATCTGAGCCAACTGCTTGATTGGGTTCGTCACACCTAAGACGTTTGACGCCTGTGCAACCGCCACCACTTTGGTCTTCGCCGTAATTTGTTTGCGCGCATCCGCTAAGTCTAATTGCCCGTCCGAAGTTAAACCGATGTACTTTAAGGTCGCGCCCTTCCGGTGAGCCAACTGTTGCCACGGCACTAAGTTACTGTGATGTTCCATCACGGTAACCACGATTTCATCGCCGGCCGTCACAAATTGCTCACCGTAAGTCTGAACTACCCAGTTCAAACTATCAGTCGTTGAACGGGTGAAAAAGACTTCTTCGCGCCGCGCGGCATTTAGCCACTGCGCAACTTGGTCACGAACAGCTTCGTAACGGTCCGTCGCTTGTGCAGCCAACGTATACACGCCACGGTGGACGTTCGCGTTACCGTGCGCGTAAAAGTCCGCCATCGCATCGATGACCGCCTGTGGTTTTTGGCTGGTCGCCGCATTGTCCAAATAGGTTAGTGGTTCATCGTTAATTTTAGTTTGTAAAATCGGAAAATCTTGGCGATACTCATTCGTTGTCATCTGCTAATCGCCTCTCAATCAAGTCCATCAGACTCTTACGCAATCGTGGTGAGCGTAACTCGGTCACCACGCCAGCTAAGAATCCGCGGATCACTAAGCGTTGTGCGACTGGTTCGGGAATGCCCCGACTCAACAAGTAGTACATCTGTTGCTCGTCAACCCGGCCAACACTGGCCGCGTGACCAGCTTCAACGTCGTTTTCATCAATTAATAGAATTGGGTTCGCATCACCACGGGCTTCTGACGATAACATCAGTAGCCGGTTTTCCTGATCCGCTTTCGAGCCGTGTGCACCGTGCACAATGTGACCGATACCGTTAAAGATCAGCGTGGCCTCGTCTAAAATGACGCCCCGTTGCACAATGTTGGCAACAGAATTAGGCCCGTAGTTCGTGACCCGGGTATCCATCCCCTGTGTCTGTTGCTGATTAGCCACCGCAATCGTCTTCACGTTGGCTTCCGAACCGCGGCCACGTAACTCAGTGTCAAAGTCAGCAATCACTTGTCCGGCATTCATTTCCGCGAGCTCCCAGTTCAAATGAGCATCTGGGCTGAGCACCCCACGCCGGTTCAAATAAGCCGTTGTATTAGCTGCCAAGTTATCAATACCAGCGAAGCTGACGTGACTGTTGGCCCCCGCCACGACTTCCACAACCATGTGAACAATTGCGGCGTTCGTTCCCACGCTACCTAAGCGTTGGACAATCTCGACCTGACTACTTGGTTCAGTCACAACTAAATTATGCTGAACAAAATTTTGTGGTTTCCGTTGATCGACTAATTGCAAAATTTCTAACGGTTCCTTAAGAACCACGTTAGCGGGCACGTATAGAAAGAAGCCGTTGGTCATCAGGGCTGCGTTTAGCGCCGTTAGTTTATCACTATCAGCCTTGAGCGCCTGATTAAAGAGGTTGGCTTTGACCAAATCACCGTGTTCACGGATGGCCGTTTTCAAGTCGCATAAAATCACGCCTTGTGAACGGGCTTCTTTGGGTAAGTTAACCCGCACCGTGGTATCACCCAAACTGTAAAAGTTGGTCTGTTCCCCACGTGCACTGAGGTCGTCGGTCACTTCTGGCTCATCGATCACTTGTGGTGCGGTGACGTCGAGTAGTGGCCAAGAGCGATAATTGATCTTTTCAAACACTGGTAGGGGTAACGTCGCGTAGTCCGCCACGGCCTGAGTCCGTAATTTCGTCAACCAACCAGGTTCTACCTGGGTTTCACTGTAATCTTGAACACCGGCTAACATCGTTGCTGTTTGCATCATACCGCCCCCTACTCGTCATCCGTCAAAGAAACGTCGAGGTTGAGTTCATCACGCAAACCTGCGTAACCTTCCGCTTCCAACTTGTTTGCTAAGTCGGCGCCACCGGTCTTCACGATTCGGCCGCCCATCATAACGTGCACATAGTCGGGAACGATGTAGTTCAATAAGCGTTGGTAGTGGGTAATCATAAGCGTCCCAAAGTCAGGATTCTTGAGAGCGTTAACCCCCTTAGCAACGACTTGTAACGCATCAA
Organism: Lactiplantibacillus paraxiangfangensis; assembly: GCF_036246185.1. Classification (NCBI taxonomy): domain Bacteria; kingdom Bacillati; phylum Bacillota; class Bacilli; order Lactobacillales; family Lactobacillaceae; genus Lactiplantibacillus; species Lactiplantibacillus paraxiangfangensis. Next base: position 8,837 of record NZ_BTPW01000042.1, on the reverse strand, counting down.
TATCCAAGCCAGAGTCAATTTCGTCCAAAATGGCGAATTTTGGTTTAATCATCAAAAGTTGTAAAATTTCGTTGCGTTTCTTTTCACCGCCTGAGAAGCCTTCGTTTAGGTACCGTTCAGCCATTTCATCGGTCATGTTCAATAGTTCCAAGTTGTGGTCTAAGTCAGCTAAAAAGTCCGTGACGCTGATTGGATCGTCCTTATCCCGACGTGCGTTTACCGCTGCACGTAAGAATTCAACGTTAGTAACCCCTTTAATTTCAGCTGGGTATTGCATCGCTAAAAATAAGCCAGCCCGCGCCCGTTGATCGACAGTTTGACTTAATAAGTCTTTACCGTCTAACGTCACAGAACCACTGACAACGTGATACGCTGGATTCCCCATAATCGTTTCCGATAACGTTGATTTTCCCGTTCCGTTCGGGCCCATAATGGCATGAGTTTCCCCCGTATGAAGCGTTAAATTAACACCTTTTAAAATTAAGTGTTCCTGTTCGTTCTCGGTTACACTGACCTTTAAATCCTTAATGACTAGTGTTGACATGTCGTTACCCCATTTCTTCCAAATTACACTACATTTAGACTGTCATTTATGTAAAAACACAACTGATAGTGTCCGTAGCTATTAACCTTAGTATACGTTATTCCGCACTAAGATGGTGATTCAATTGTAGTCAAACTTTTGAACCCGATTTCATTAAAATTGACAGCGGTTTCAATTTTAAGCGCATCATAACTAACTTCAAAAGTTACCCTCAATCCGTTATAACTAAACCCCGGGGCGTCGTAAGCCACACTCGGTGTCGATTACGACAAGTTCCCTTCCTAGTTCAGTACCCAAATTATAGCATGCCAAGTCCAATAAAGTGAACGAGCTTTTCATAAATGCTAATTGTTTTCAAAAATCGGCAGACAAAAAAGAGACTCACCTAAGCGAATCCCTTTGATCGGTTTGCAAGCCTGAAACTTGCTTCATTATGTGCCTCGTCATGGACCCAGCCCATCCCGAGAGGTATTTATGCTTACTAGACTTAAGATTCACCCAACTGAGCTACTTTCCATCGATGCTAACCAAGCGTGATGTCCTGAAAAAGTAAACCGATCCAGCTCCCAACTATGAATCAATCTAGTCAAGCGTATGTAAATTTACATTAGCTCACATATCTGACGTAAGTATAACGAGCTGGCGTTGCGTTTAGATAACACGAAGATTACAAACGTGTTACAAACAGTATAATTCAGTTATCAGTTGGGACAAAGTGACGAAAAATCAACCTTTAACAAGCAAATTAATTGTGAACAACAAGTCAGTGATATAACGTTATCTTTACGAACATTTAAATATATATAAATCACAATATTCGTATATTTTTCAAATGAACCGTAGTCCCTGATCAACCCGTTGTTGAATCACTTTTCGCCGTGCACCCGTCAGAAAGAAAATCGTCAACCCACCAAATACCACGAGGGTTAACCCAATCGTTTGCCACTCAAACGCACCTGGTACGGCCATCGTTTGTGAACCCGAAGCCATCATACTTAAAATATCAACGGCCGCGTGGATCGCCATCGGGACAAGAATACTGCCAGAATATAAGTAAGCAACGGCTAGGAACCAACCTAACGTCGCCGCAAAGACAATCTGTTCACCAGTTGCTGATAACGATTGCCCCACAAAAGCGTTGGTAAAGTGCCAAAGTCCGAACAAAGCGCCGCTTAACCCGACACTCCAAGCTAATTGAAACCGGCGTTTTTGAAAAGCAGCCAATAACAATGTTAAGACGGCGTAGCGATAGAGCCACTCTTCAGCAATCCCCGGCTCCAGGCCACTCAAGAACATCTTCCAAGTTGCATCGTGTAGCCTAAAGTCCCACTGCGTGAAGGTCGTCGCCCAATTGGCACCGGTACTAAACGCATTCCACAAGCTAAAAAGAAGGCCTGCTAATATGATTAAACTAACCAAACTTGTTTTGGCTTGGTAATCAAGACGCCAACTGACGCCGCGAAATCCCCACGCCCGCATCAGTACGGCAACAGTCAAAACAAACCCGACGGCACCTAAAATCCCCGTTTCACCAATCATGTTAAACGCATCCGGTACTTTTAATGTCGGCAGGACAAACAGGGTAATTTGGGCACCAGTTAAGCCACTAAAAATAGCTGAAATCAGAACCAGGATGCGACCAACTAATGATTGAATCTTAGCTGTGACCACGTAACCGATAGGGACAAACCCAACAACTAAGTACGCCATCCCCACAGCAATTAGCCCTTGTTCGTCCAACGGCGTTAATTTGACGACCAAATTAATCAGGTTGCCCACCATGAGCGGTAGCAGCATGAATTGTAAGACCGTTTGAACATAGTAATTAACGTGTCGCAAGCGCCGCCAATCTTGCTGTTGATCTTCAATCGCCGGCCACAAGGCATTTAGAAACCAAATAATCATCAGCATCCCGCCACCAGGAAAGGCGACGCCTTGGTTAGTCAGCAATAGCTGAATCAACGTGACCACTAATATCAGGACTAATTGCCCAACGTACCAGCGGCGTAACATTTGATCAAATTCTGGCGCCATATGCAAAAATCCCCCCATCTCGTATGTATTTATCATACCAGACTGGGAGGATTTATTAGTGGTGAAAGTCACCAACTAGATTTTTTACTAAAAATTGAAATTCAAACCCGTCATAATAGTTAGCATATTAACCGGCGTAACTTAAATAGCTACTTCGTCAGGCTGAATCGGTGTGCTGTGGGGGACGGCCCAGCCACACTGCGGTCTTTGAATCGCCCCGCAAAATTAGCGCAAGAACCCACCCGCTAATCTTGCCGACACAGCACACCGATTCTGCCAGACTTCGCTAAAATATAACTTTGCTATAAACATCTTAATCTAAAAATTCATTGAAACATCGGAGGTCGTCGCTGATAGCATCGGCCGTGATGGTGGTGTTAGGGCCGGTGATTTTTTCCGGCCCTTACACCACGGACAGTCTGGAACAATTGCGTCTTTTGCAATTGTTTCAGGCGAGGGGTTAGACCGCTCCTCAGGCTAACCCCGGTCCCACGACCGCATGCTATCAGCGACAACCGGACTTACTACTAATTAATATAAGTCTTCGACGCGTCCCTGGGTTGCTTCATGGGCCAAATATTCATCGTAAGTTGTATCCCCACGATCAACGACCCCTTTCGCACTAACTTCTACGATGTGGTCGGCAATCGTTTGAATGAATTCGTGGTCATGGGAAGTGAAAATAATGGCACTGTTAAACGCAACTAACGCGTCGTTTAAGGCCGTAATTGATTCAAGATCCAAGTGATTGGTTGGGTCGTCTAATAATAAGACGTTGGCCCGACTTAACATCATCTTAGATAACATTCCCCGAACCTTTTCGCCCCCGGATAAGACATTTACGGGACGTTCAACGTCGGCACCAGAAAAGAGCATCTTACCTAAGAAACCACGTAAGAAGGTATTGTCGCTTTCTTCCTTAGAAGCAAACTGCCGTAACCAATCAATAATTGGCATGTCACTACCATCAAAGGCTTCGGTAATATCCTTTGGTAAGTAAGTCCGCGCAGTCGTTTGTCCCCAAATCACTTCACCGCTATCTGGTTTCACGTCACCAGCAATAATTTGCATCAACGTCGTAGTTGCCAAATCGTTCCGACTAATTAAAGCTGTTTTTTCCGTTGGGCGTAAGGTAAAGCTAATGTTATCGAGAATCTTAACGCCTTCAATGGTCTTCGAAACGTTTTCGACCCGTAACAAGTCGTTCCCAAGTTCACGGTCAGGCGTGAACTTGATGAATGGGTACTTACGTGAGGAAGGCTTGATATCGTCTAACGTAATCTTTTCAAGTTGCTTCTTCCGTGAAGTGGCCTGTTTCGACTTCGAGGCGTTGGCACTAAACCGCGCCACGAAGGCTTGTAATTCTTTAATTTGATCAGCCTTTTTCGCATTGGCATTGGCTTGTAACTTCGTTGCTAATTGGCTTGATTCCATCCAGAAATCGTAGTTACCAACAAACAGCGTAATCTTACCAAAGTCGACGTCACACATGTGCGTACAGACTTGGTTTAAGAAATGCCGGTCATGGGAAACAACGATGACGGTATTTTGGTAACTGGCTAAAAAATCTTCTAGCCAGCTGATCGATTGAACGTCCAACCCGTTGGTCGGTTCGTCCAATAACAATACGTCAGGATTACCGAACAAAGCTTGCCCCAACAAAACTTTAACCTTTTGTGGTTCAGTCAGTTCGCTCATCTTCATGTGTTGCATCGATTCATCGATACCTAAATCTTGTAACAATTGGTCAGCTTCTGATTCGGCGTTCCAACCGTCCATTTCGGCAAAGTCGCCTTCAAGTTCAGCTGCTCGAATCCCATCTTCATCGCTAAAATCTGGTTTAGCGTATAACGCGTCTTTTTCAACCATGATATTGTAGAGCTTTTCATGGCCCCGAATAACCGTGGCTAAGACTTCTTCATCTTCAAAGGCAAAGTGGTTTTGGTTCAGGCTGGACATCCGTTCGTTAGGTCCCATGGATACTGAACCCGTCGTTGGATGGAGCTTACCTTCCAAAATCTTTAAAAACGTTGATTTTCCCGCCCCGTTGGCGCCAATAACACCATAGCAGTTTCCTGGCGTAAATTTTAAATTAACATCTTCATAAAGTTTGCGAGTTGAAAACTGCATACTAACATTACTTACGGTGAGCATTTAAATACCTCTACTTTTTTTGTCATGAGTTCTAACATACAGAAAAGAGGTCGGGATTAAACCTCCCAGCCTCCTGTGCCGTTAATCATATACCTAAATAGTAGCACGCTTACGACAACTTTGGCAATCAAAACCATTACTAGTTTTCAGAAAATCAGTGCTACATTTCCAAAATTGTCCGTTCAATGTAGTTCAACACACCACTATCCAAGTTCGTGCCCGTGACCGCCGTCGCGTTTGCTTTTACGCTTGCTGGGGCATTTTGCATGGCCACGCCCGTCTTGACGTAGTGGAACATTTCCAAATCATTAGTTCCGTCGCCGAATGCAACCATTTCACTGGGGAGAACGTGCAATTGTTCCCCTAGTCGTTTCAACGCACGACCTTTGTGCATGCCGGGCTGAATCAGGTCCATACTTCCCTGTCCACCAGAAACTGGGACGGCGATTCCCGCCAGTTTAGGCTTCAATTCGTACACAATCTGATTCGTCTTTTCCGGCGCACAAATAATATCGAATTTCACGACCGGATCCGTGACCGCGTTCAAGTCCGCACAAGTCTCTAGTTGATAATAATACGCCCGCATTTGCGCAATAAAATTAGGATTGGCGTGTTGTGACACGTGTACCGTTTGGGTCCCACATAGTGCAATTTGCAATTCTGGGTACGCACTAAGGACTTTCAAGATTTGAGCGGTTGCTTCTGGCATAAACGTTTCAGCGCTGAGTCCCACCCGTGCGTTCATCAATTCGGCCCCGTTGCCCCCGATAAACCACATATCCGGATAGTCCGCAAAATAATCCGCTAATTCGCTGGCTTGGTGGCCGCTGGCAATTACAAAGTAGATGCCGCGTTTGTGTAATTCTTGGTAAATTTTAGCAAATCGTGGGCGATCGTATTCCCCGTGATTATCCAAGAATGTCCCGTCCATATCAGTTGCAATTAGTTTTATTGTCATCTATAAATCATCCATTCTATGTAAGCCTTACCACCTAAGGTTACCGATAAAAGTCCGTAAGTACAACCCCCTGCACTTTAAAAATTAAAAAAGAGCTCCGACTGAAAAAGTCGTAAGCTCTAAATTCAAATTTCCGATTAACCGATTCGGGGTTAAAACGCCCCACCACCGGAACCGCCACCAAAGCCACCAGAACTACCGCCGGAGAAACCACCGGAGTCTCCAGATGGTGAACTGGCACTGTCAGAAGCACCAATTGCACCACTAAAGCTATTATCGATCATATCAGAGAAATCAAAGTTAGCCCCGTTGTTCCCGTAAAACAGTGGGTAGTAAATGATTAATCCCGCGGCTAAGGCTTCCGTCCCAAAGTCGACGGCTAATTGGGCCGTGACCTTGTCAGCTAGGCCAAATGCCGCGGCGTAAGGTAATAGTTGTTCCCATAAGATTAGGTCGCCCACTTCCGCCGTGTTAAAGTGGCCAATATCTTTAAGCATGCGGCGTAACCCACCAATCTGGTTGATCTGTTGTAAGCCTTCATCGGTATTGAAGATGACTCGTTGCCGACGTAGCGCCCATGCAATCCAGAAACCAATCGCAACCACGAGTGCGACACTGCCCATCATTGCGGCAATGACTGGACTAATAAAGAAACCGAGTCCACTAGCAATCACTCCCGCAATGGTCACGATAATCGCACTACTTAAGGATTGCTTACGAATGTTGTAGTTAGCTTCATCCTGAAACGGTGCGACCGCCTCATCAACTTCTAGTTGCCAGTTGCTAAACCAACTTCTCATCCGACCCTTTTTATCACGATCACCGTAGGCTTTTAATGCGCTTAAGCTTAAAACGCCATCGGGAGCTACCGTCGTAAAACAGTGTGCTAAAAAGCTGTTACTGATTGGTTTTAATTTCGTCAACACAACGACCGGTTTACGGCGCCCGGTTTCCGTCGTGATTTGAAGTTCATGATCCGCCGCTGCCCGCAAGATTTCCCCAGTCAGTCCCGTCGTATCTGGCGACTTGTTCGCTAGTAACGACTGTGCAACTGCGGGGGCTACTTCGGGGACGTCAAACGAATGGTTGATGGGAATCGGTTGTTGGTGGCGGTTGGCTGGATGGCGATAAAACCACCAGATGTAGCTAACCACAAGGACTAACCAAACTAAGCCGGCAAGCCCGACAACGAGTTGATTGAGCAAACGCGCTCGTTGCCGCTTTTGATTAGCTTGTTTAGCCAGTTGTGCTTCTTGCTTTTGTACCGCGGCCAGCCGCTTCTTCGAACTCGTCTTCTGATTAGCGGCCGTTACACTAGTTGGAAATACTAAATGACTTTCAACAAACTGCTTGGCGGGGTTCCGGTCAACCGTCATGGTGACCCGTCCCAGCTTACGATCCACCGTGGTGTGCCCACTCAACGGACCGTGCGTCCAGGCTTGCAATTTTTCCACGTCCTTAGCGGGTAACTGAATCGTGACTTTCACGCCGTGTAACGCCACGTCCCAACCACTACCGATGACGCGCCAATTTAACTCCGCGGTATCCGCATAATTGGTCACCACGCCGTAAAGTCGGTACTGATAGCGCACCTGTAACTTATCATTATCATGAGCCCGCTGATAGAGTTTAACGCGCATCTGTTCGGCGTTTTGGGTCAATTGATAAGTGTTATTAGTGGCCGCATCGCTTTTACGCGCCGTCTTCAAAGAACCACCGTTCAGGCGCGTCGTGACTTTTTCTAACTTAGCGCCTTGAATACCACGCAAATCTTGAACGTTAAACACGCCGTGATAGTCGTCATCAAAATCATAGCGCATCGTCTGCGTCACCTGCGCGCTACCATCCGTTTGCACGTCCACCTTCACGTGATAATTATCAATTCGATAATCCGCATGGACATTCAACGCAAGAACGAACCAGCTCACTAATACAACGACGCTCAGGATCAGCAATTCGCCGCTAAACCGTTTTCTTTTCCGCATGGCTTCATTCCCCCAACTTCTCTTTAGTTGGTTATAAGTTTACCATACCGCTGATTGAGGCGGGAATCTGGGTCTGCTATATCTAACTTACTTATTCCAAATAAACTTGATCAACGCCTGATCAACTTGGGCGTTTTCGTGCAACTTACTGTGTTGCGCATCGGCACCAACAATCCGCTTTTCGCGGTACGATTTTGCCCGCGCCGACACTAAATAACGCAGCGATTGTGAGGAAGCGTTGCTGACCCGTCCATCCGAATGGGTACCGTCGTCCTTATCACCATAAATATTAAGGACATCGATCTGCCCCTTTGGATACCGCTGGCGCAACTTTAATAACTGGCGATAACTGCGATTCATCTTAGTTGGTTGCCCGTTTTGCTTGAAGGTCACCTGATTAGGCTTATCATCCATTCCTAAAATACCGTTAAAATGCCCCGCGATGTCGACCTGCTTTTTAACTGGCGGTAAATCTTTATCCTGACCATATTGCAGCAGATAGTATGCGATCGCCATGTTGCCCATCGAGTGGCCGACAACGTTGATGGCCTTAATGTGGTAGCGCCGTTGTAAAGCCGTGACGACGTTTTTCACCCACTGGCCCGATTGGCGATAATTCGTATTTTGGTTATTTGTAAACCCAACCTCGACAATCGGGTGGGTGCTTCCCGGTTTAAACGTCCCCTTTAACTGAACCTGACCATCGTCCGCAACGACGGCCTGTACGACCGTATGCGTAACACCCGCGCGAACCGCCGCATTAGCCATATGCGTTTCCGCGTTGATACTGCTCCCATAACCATGGAAAAAAAGTGTTGGGACATACGCACCGTTAACATGACTGATTTTCTTTTTAGTCGTCACCCGTGCCTGACAACCGCCTAATAGTACAACTATGCAAATAATGATTCCTAACCATCCAAACCGTCTCTTCATGACGTTCCCCCACTCGCTTTCCTAAATATCATTTTCATTATACATTCAGGCTCCTATTTTCAAAAAAATAAGCACATCTTCAGGGCAATTTATTCACAATGCTATAGTCCCCTTAAGGTTGACAGATGAAAAACAATAATTCATCTATCAATGCTTAAGGGGATTTTATTATGCCTAGAACTAGATTTACACCTGAAGAAAAGTTAGCAATTATCATAGGTTTATC
>NZ_BTPW01000041.1:0-16531 GCF_036246185.1 Lactiplantibacillus paraxiangfangensis | reverse complement strand
CGCCGCCAGCGTTCGTCCTGAGCCAGGATCAAACTCTCAAATTAATGATGAGTTCTAAAAAAGCTCATTTAAAAAGTTGGTTCAAATTTATTAATTGTTTTCACGAATTGACTTCGCAAATGTTTTTTGCTCTTGATTCAAGATCAAGAGACCCTACACATTTGATTTGTCGAAACTTTGTTCAGTTTTCAAAGGTCTAATTTGTTAAGCTGATTAGCTCAACACAACTGTTTTATAATACCATCTCAAGAAAATCATGTCAACAACTTTTTCAAGAAGTTGAATAACTATGCAAGTGATGAAAAAGCAATCATTTTCGTGATTACCCGGTTGCTTAGAAATCAACTAAGTGATTCGCAACAACAAGATATATCTTAGCATGACGTTTAAATCATGTCAACAACTTTTTCAATCGAATTGAATATTTATACATGAGCACTCAATTCTTTTTAAATGATACTAACCGTTGCTGGTAAGCTGTTTAACAGCTCTCTCACAGCGACAAGATACATCTTATCAAGTATTAGTATGCAGGTCAAGGATAAATTTCAATTATTTTGAAAAATCTTCTAAAGGTGAAGTTTGTCCAACGTTTACACTCTCAAATAAGCTGTGTAACTGATTGGCCGGTACAAACGCTAAACCACGTTTCTCAAACAACGCCTGTACCTGTTCATCAATTGCCAAGTGGTCAAACACAAACACTGATACCTTTTCCCCACCGATTTCTGCAATAATTGAATCGTAAAGTCTCAACTGATCGACATCAATGCCAATCGTATGGCGTAACTCCCACAAAACTGAAGCTAAGGGCGTCTGTTGATCTAATACATCCAAGTAATAAAAGTAGTACTTCCCCTGTGCATTCTGCCCAACCAGGAAACTAGTCCCGTGTGAATCATTTTTAATAATCGTACCAGCGACATGTTTCTTCACAGCGTTCGCTCCTCCGCATTTAATCGATTCAAAGAATCCTTGGTCCAACGATCCAACCGGTTCGCAATTGGTTCAAAGCCTGCGTGTACGTGCCGATTGGTCCAAAAGTGCTTATGGCGAAACGTCTTATAGATTTCGAGATCACTAACAGTTGGCTGCGGCTGACTTTCAACACACCGCAGTGACAAACTGATTTTTCCCGTATACTCATCAATGTCTAAAACGACCACGTCAACCGTCTGTCCGACTTTAAGGTAGTCCGTAATACTCTTAACGTAGCCTTCATGACACTCCGAAATATGAATGAGACCCTGATGCTCACCATCTAAGGTAACAAACGCCCCATAGGGTTGAATTCCAGTCACTCGTCCGTGGACCTGCATGCCAATTCGATAATTACTCATAATTGCTCCTTTCCACCACCCCACCGGGCTAGCTCAATAATTGCTAATAATTATAACCTGAAATGACCAGATTTCAAAATTTCAATCAAAAAAGAACCCGCCTAAGCAGATTCTTCTATATAAAGGATTAATCTTCAACTGCAATTGTTTCAATCACAACATCTTTAACCGGTTTGTCTTGCATCCCCGTCTTAGTCGTTGCAATCTTGTCGACAACATCCATGCCATCAGTAACGGCACCAAAAACGGTGTGCCGGAAATCAAGCCATGGCGTCCCACCATTACCGTAAGCCGTCACGATTTCTTCAGGATAGCCGGCTTGCTTCATTTGATCAGCCATTCCTGCATCTAATTGTGGCTTTTGAACGATAAAGAATTGACTACCATTCGTGTTAGGACCAGCGTTGGCCATTGAAAGAGCCCCACGCAAGTTGAAGACGTCCTTTGAAAATTCGTCTTCAAATGGTTTGCCCCAAATACTTTCGCCACCCATACCAGTACCAGTAGGATCGCCACCTTGAATCATGAAGTCAGACATCACCCGGTGGAAAATAATCCCATCGTAGTAGCCCTTCTTCGCTAACCCAACAAAGTTCTCGACACTTTTAGGTGCTTGTTCAGGAAATAACTGAACATGAATATCGCCAAAATTGGTTTTGATCGTTGCCTTTGGTCCTTTAACTTTTGATAAATCTAATTGTGGATATGCCACAAGATCACCCGTTTTCTTCATAGAATACCCTGATAATACAAGAGAATGCCACCAAATACCAGCAATTTGTTAGGTTTTAGTTGTGATTCAGTGTCAACCATAGTATTAAACGTGATTTTCTGGTATTCTGTATCAGAACAATTTCACAGTACTATTGGAGGTAGCTATGAGTTTTCTAATTGATTTCGTGTTGCACATTGACCAACACTTAGTCACCATTGTTAATAGTTTCGGCATCTGGACCTACCTGATCCTCTTTGCCATCATTTTCGTTGAAACCGGGGCAGTCATCCTACCATTCTTACCAGGTGACTCATTACTCTTTGCGGCCTGTGCCTTAGCCGCGAACCCAACTTACGGTTTACACATCTGGTCATTCGTCATTCTGTTCCTAGTAGCGGCGCTTGCCGGTGACTCACTAAACTTTCTAATTGGGCATTCACTTGGTGAACGACTGACCCAGACATCCTGGTTCGGAAAGCTCATCAACCAAAAGCAGTTAGCAAAATCTGAAAAATTCTTTAAAAAACACGGTGGTATTACCGTCACCATCGCTCGGTTCATGCCCATCATTCGGACGTTCGTTCCGTTCGTTGCGGCTAGTAGCAAGATGGAATACCAGAAATTCATCCGTTACAACGTTACTGGCTGTGTTCTTTGGGTCGTTTTATGTTGTGGGGGCGGTTATTTCTTTGGCAACATCCCGTTCGTCAAAGAACACTTCTCCATGGTCGTTATCGGAATCATTCTCGTTTCCTTGATTCCAGCCGTCTTCTCCGCACTTAAAGCCCGTTTCGGCAAAACACCCGCCGGCGAAGAATAAGCCTTATAAACTAAAAGCGCCACACCAATTCAAACTGGTGTGGCGCTTTTAGTTTATAAATTTTTAAGCGCCTGCTTCCCTACTGATAAGTAGAACGCAAACGCCCACTCAATAATCACAAATGCTAAGACAAAGCACTGCAAGAAGAAGGTGTCTGGTAAGACCAAGATGATTCGATCATACAATGGGTCAAACAACCAGTCCGAGTTTCGAAACAGAACTTCGTGAAAGAACACAAAGAACTGATCAAAATTCACCGCCATAATTGCAGCGACTAACGGTGGCACCCACAGCGCGCCCTGCATCGGTAGCACTAACCGCCATAACTGTTGCCGGCGTTTTAATTGCCGCCAAAAATAGAACACGACCACGCTCGTCACGATAAACACCACGTTATTCAGCATAAACAGCGCCTTAACGTCAGCAAAATGACGCAGCGCCCCCACTGAATCCGTAAAATCATTCATGGCGAGTCGTGACGTCCACGGAAAGTTCAAGTACGCCAATAATTGAGAATAGTTCGTCATCAAGCGCCCCAGTGACAAGTTCACCGTTGACCCCAATTTCTGAGTCAGCGCGTTAAGCCAGTATAACCAGGTCGCATTAATCGTTAAAATGATGGTCCCGCTGACTAGCCACAAGTACAGACTGATCCACTGGCCCCAATTTTTTAGCCTATTTAGCCACACCATTATCTAAGTCCCATTCGTCTAACGAGTTGATCTCATTAGTTGGTTTGATTGTCTGTTGCGCAACGAGTTCTGGTGTTGAGACCCCGGTATAAACTAGTAACGAATCCATTTCAAAGTTAATTGCCGCTGAAATATCCGTCATGTAGTTATCACCGACCATCACACAGTCACTTTTATCTAACCCAATCCGATCGATTGCCTTTTGCATGATGATCGTTTCGGGTTTGCCGACGTAGGTTGCCCGTTGTTGCGTGGCCCGTTCGACCATGGCAATAACAGAGCCTGCGCCAGGAACGAGTCCCCGTTCATTAGGTAAATTCGTATCGGCATTGGTCCCGATGAACTTAGCCCCCCGTTTAATGGCTAACGTCGCCATTTCAAACTTGTGGTAAGTCGCATCGTAGTCTAAGCCAACAATGACAAACCGGGGATCATGTTCATTGAATTTGAAGCCTTTTTCAAGCATCGCACCCTTTAAACCGAGTTCCCCAATCACGTACATCGTCTTTTCGCCGTCACCAGCCAAGTCGTTAACGTAATCAGCCGTCGCCAAAGCCGCGGTATACACGTTAGCTGGGCTAACATGAATATCGTGGTTATTAGCTAAATTAGCTGCAACGTCTTCGGGTGATTTGGTCGTGTTGTTCGTCACAAGCAAGAAATCAGTCTGACTGGCTTGTAACCGTTCAATAAAGCGTTTAGCTGCCGGAATCCGTTCACGTCCCCGGTAAACCGTTCCATCTAAATCAATTAAATATCCCTTGTACTTACTCACTAAAAATACCTCTCTCTACTTCTGTCGAATTGTAAAATGCCGCTTGCCGCTAGATTGCTTGGTGGTCCGAGCCTTATGCCCATCCCCGGCCACCACTTTAGCGGGCGTTCGTTTCTTTTCAGTAAACGGTGCGGCCTTTTGCTTGGTCGTAAATGACTTCGACTTCCGTCGCTGCTTGTTACGACTACTCGTTCGGTTACTCCGTCCACGAGTTTGGTTATTATTACCATTACCGTTATTGCTGTTGTTACCACTACCGCCACGTTTACTCCGGCGTTCATCCTTACGGGGATGACTGCTACGCTTTGGTTTGATAACGCGCTCGTTTTTCAAGATGAAATAGGCGCACCCAAAATTACAATACTCGTACAAGTAATCCTGAACGGCACCAATCGTCTGTGCACGCTGCACATCCTTCATATCATCGCGGAAAAAGCCCTTCAATCGCAACTGTTCAAAGCCCCAGTCGCCAACAACGTAATCGTACTTGTTTAAAATCGGACTAAACCGTTCCACAAACTTGTCCAAGTCAAATCCTTCTCGATACTCATAAACAATCTCGAAAGGATGCTTATTGACTTCAATGTGGGTCTTGTCGGTCCGTAAACCGTGGTATAGACTCTTTCGCCGTTCAGCCTGCTGTTCAGCAAGTTCGTCAATGTGATCGCGATTCACACGGACACCACCTTTCTTATGATAATGGCCATCGTGCGGCTATGTAGTCACCGACGACCGTTCGTAATAGTTGCTTAAATAAAATGTCTGTTTGACCACTGATGTTAATGGTCGGGAAAAACGGGATGAATAAGTGGTGATCAAGCATGGCAATCTGGTAGGTCTTTTTAAAATCTACTAGTTCATCATTGACCAGTAACTGGTGCTGGTCCGCTTGCCACTTCAAGCCCTGATACTGAATATAACCGAAGACTTGGCCCCGAAAGCCCATGCCTCGAATTTGAAACTTATTTAAAAATGGCCGCACCAGTTCCATCTCGTAGACGAGTCGCCATAAATCTTGACCCGTCAACGTAACTCGAATCACGTGCATGGCGTGCGGCAACATTGTATGCAAATCGTTGCGGTTGACCGAACCCGCGGGTAAGTCCCGCATAAACAGGCCACCGTTGAGCATCCCTAAGTCAGTGCCCGCGTAACTTGTAATTGCGGCTAACCCTAAGGCCGTCAACTGACTAGCATGGTGCCAATGGGGATTAAGTTGCTCCGGTGACTTCGCAATCACCCGTTCAGATAACAACCGTTCTCCCTGACGTTGCCAACCCGCAATCTCAGCTTGATCCGCTGGCAATTCAGGTAACGACGCGGTCGCCACCGTTTCAGCAGTTCCCGCCGTAACGTGGTGTTGTGCGTCAATCACCAAGTGAATTTGCCCAACGTACTCGCCGTATTTACCAGCCGCAGCCAGTAAAACGCCATGGTCCTCTTCACCGTTGACCAGTAGATGGTGCGTGTGACTGCCGATAATCACGTCGATTGACGGAAAATGTTTGGCTAACCAGCGATCTTCGTTGATACCTAGATGCGATAACACGACTAACACGTCGTACTGACCGGCGTAGCGTTGCAGCAATTCTGGCAAACACGCTTTAACACTTTGCGGTGTCCACCCGTTTAACGGATACGTTAGTGTAAATGGTGCCGTAAATGCTAATAATAAGATTCGCGTATGCGCCTCAGTCGTGATGATTTTTCCCGGCAACGCCCAGTCAGGTTGTGCGCCCGTCTGGGTATTCGTCAAGTTATTCAAAATCACGTCAAAATTAGCCTTTTGGTACAACTGATTCAGCTCGTCGTGCGTTAACCCGAGCCCTTCGTTGTTACCAATCGTCACGGCATCATAACCAATTTGATTTAACAACGTGACGTTGGCCCGACCGCGTGTCGCTTCCGATAACGGATGCGCACGGTCAACCGCATCACCAAGGTCGACGGTAACCACCGTTTGGCCTGCTTGGCGTTGTTGTTCCTGTTGTGCTAACAAAAAACGCCGAATCCGCGGCCAATTTTCAAAGTGCGAATGGATATCATTCGTATGCAAAATGGTAATGTCTTCCGCCATGTTGTCGCCCCTCACTGATTATCTTCGTTAATCCTAAAGCATTCGACGAGGCCGGTCAAGCGTCCCTATTGGCGTTTGGCAAAATCGACGGCCTTTCCATTAACCATCTGTTCGATCTCGTCCAATGAAAACGGTGCGCCAAACGGTACCGGATGGTCTAAGTAATCCGTTTCCGGCGTATCGACCCCGACGTTGATGTTTTCCTTTACGTTGACCGCGTAATGGTGAATATGCCCGTGCAAGTTAATGATCTGCTTCACGATGCCCATCATCATTGGGTAATGGGTCATGTAGTACTGCCGGTGATCATACTTGATTAGGACCCCCACGTCGTGAAATTCAAACTTGGGTTGCTCGTTTAATTGGGGGTCATGCGCGGCTAAATACTTAAAAAAGGCGCGTGAATCATGATTGCCCTTAATAAAGATGATTTTACCGTTTAGTTGCGCGAGAATTGCCAGTACCCGTTCGTAGGACAATTTCGCCGGTCTCGTAAAGTAAAGCGCAACGTCGCCAAGGTGGTAGACCGTGTCTTGATCAGTCACCCGAGCATTCCAATGATCAATAATCGTTTGATTCATCGTTTCAACGTCCGGAAACGGTCGGGGCGCAAAATCATTATCACCCAGTAAATCAGCGTGGTAAAAATGCGTGTCAGAAGTAAAATATTGCATGATTCAACCTCGATTATCTAAATTCAAGTTACCTATAATTGTACCGCTTGCGCGTGAAAAAGGCACCGTCTAGTGTCGCAACGTGGGTAACTGACTAAATACGCAGTGTTCAAGACCTTCTAAAAGCAAAAAAATGGTGTTCAGAAAGTCTACGCTTTCGAAACACCATTTCAATCATCGGTTAAATTTTAGTCGTTTTCTTTAACTTCTTCAGTTTGGTTACGCATCCGTTCACTCATCAACTTGATGACGTATAGCGCCGCGATCCAAGCAAGCGAAGCAATTAACGCAATCAACGTTTCTGACTTGAAGCACAGTACCACGGCAATAAAGCCTAGGAAAGCCAAGATAAAATAATCTGACAACGGGTAGAGCGGCATCTTAAACTTTGTCGCGACCTGATTACCAACTTTTTTCCGGTACTTGATGTGTGCGA
The DNA here is from genome assembly GCF_036246185.1 of Lactiplantibacillus paraxiangfangensis. Lineage (NCBI taxonomy): Bacteria > Bacillati > Bacillota > Bacilli > Lactobacillales > Lactobacillaceae > Lactiplantibacillus > Lactiplantibacillus paraxiangfangensis. Next base: position 9,002 of record NZ_BTPW01000041.1, on the reverse strand, counting down.
GGACAATCGCACCCCAAATAAAGATAAAGCAAGTGGTTGAAACACTGGCAATGAGTGAGAACACTTGCCCGGGCATCAACAAGTTCAAAATCACTGATAATCCGATGACTAGCGTTGAAAACCACAGCGCGTTGCGTGGCACTTGCCGATTGGATAAAGTCCCCATCCGTTTAGCGAACCGGCTCTTACCGTCGTAGTTCAATGAGAACAACATCCGACCAGTACTGAACAACGCACTATTACAGCTGGAAGCCGCCGCGGTCAAAACCACAAAGTTGATGATAGCTGCCGCTGAACGAATCCCTAAGTTCGTAAAGACTTGTACGAACGGACTGTGCGCAGCTGAAAAGTATTGCCACGGATACATCGCCATTAAGAAGAACAGTGAACCCACGTAAAATAAAATGATTCGCAGTGGGATGTCGTTAATGGCCTTAGGAATAACAGTCTTAGGGTCCGCCGTTTCAGAAGCGGTCATCCCAACCATTTCAATCCCAATAAAACTGAACAAGACCATTTGGAAAGATAAAAACAGGCCCTTAAAGCCGTGGGGCATAAAGCCACCGTAATTAACTAAGTTTCCTAAACCGGCGTGGCCAACTGGTGTTTTCACACTGAACAGGACCATGCCGATTCCAACCGCAATTAACGCAATAATGGCTGCAATCTTAATAATTGCAAACCAGAACTCGGTTTCCCCAAACGCTGAGACGTTAATTGAATTTAAACCTAACAGTAAAATCAAAATGACTAGACCAGGTAGCCATTGTGGTAACTTCGGCCACCAGAACTGCATATATTCACCAGCGGCGGTGATTTCGGCCATCGCAATGGTAATCCAGCAGACCCAATAGGTCCAACCAGCAACAAAACCAGTGCGTTCGCCCAAATATTGTTTGATAAAATCAATGTACGAATGCGTATTTAAATCAGATAATAATAACTCTCCGAGTGCCCGCATTAGCAAAAAGCAGACCAACCCGGTCACCAAATACGCAATCAAGATGGACGGACCAGCTAAGTGAATGGATTGACCGGCACCTAAAAATAACCCGGTCCCGATCGTACCGCCAATGGCAATTAACTGCACATGGCGGCTCTTTAGACCCCGAGAAAGTTTTTCATTCTCAGGTTGTGGATTTTCTTTGTTCATATCAGCACTCCCCTTAAACCGTATTATACCGGGGATAATTATTGTGTTCAAAAGGCTACGCTCACGGATTTTTGCATATTGGTCTAGTCCAAATAAGACCACCTAAATAAACCAGTTGTCCCCGTAAGCGTTTACCTATGGACTTATAACAAGGTTTTGACGACTCAACCAGACGTTTAACTTACGAACCCGCCTACATGAATCAAGTGAATCAATCACACACATAGATGAATAAGTTTCACTCAGCACGCAAAAAAAACACGTGCTGTGAAACGACTCATTCGTCTCACCACACGTGTTCACTTCACTGATTAATAACTAACTTTTACGACCAACGCGTTCAACGTCACGGGCAATCATCAGCTCTTCGTTGGTAGGAATCAAGATGACCCGGACTTTTGCATCCGGCGTACTGAGGTCTCGCTCTACCCCACTGACTTGATTACGACGGGGATCAATTTGAACCCCAAAGTAACCTAGCTTGTCCGCAATCCGTTGCCGCATTCTGGCATCCCGTTCACCGATTCCGGCCGTAATGACCAGTGCGTCGGCGCCTTGCATTTCAGCCATGTAGGCCCCGACGTACTTAACGATCCGGTTTACAAAAATATCGATGGCTAGTCGCGCCTGCTCATCGTCATCGTAACGGTCCTCTAACTCTTTCATGTCAGCTGACCCCGCAATTCCGAGCAATCCTGACTGCGTATTCAATATTTTTAACATTTCATCGGGATCGTGAATGCCTAGTTTCTTCATCAAAAACGCCACTAAAGACGCATCGACATCCCCGGCACGCGTTGCCATCGTAATTCCGGCCAACGGTGTGAAGCCCATCGAGGTATCGATGCTCTTCCCGTTTTGAATCGCCGTAATTGAACTCCCCGCACCAAGGTGCAACGTAATCAACTTTAGGTCATCGAGTGGCCGTCCTAATAACTTGGCCGCCCGTCCAGCGACGTAACGGTGACTGGTCCCATGGGCACCAAACTTGCGGGCCCCGTACTTTTTATAGTAATCGTACGGTAAGGAATAGAGGTAATTAACCGGCGCCATGCTCGTATGAAAGGCGGTATCAAAAACCGCTACGGCGGGCACGTTGGGCAGGACCTTTTTAAGGGCCCGAATCCCAACCACGTTGGCCGGATTATGCAGTGGCGCGTATTCCGCCAGCTGCTCAATTTCTTTCAAGACCTGATCCGTGATCAACACGGAATCATGAAAAATCTCACCACCAGCGACGACCCGGTGTCCCACACCAGTAATCTCGTCGTAGTGTTCAATAATGTGTAACTTGATTAGTTCGTCAAGAATGATATTTACCGCTGCCAAATGGTTGGGCACCGCTTCAGTTTCCTGATACTCATAGTCCAACCCATAACGAATGTTAATTGGCGACGTTTCAAAACCGATACGTTCCACCGCACCGCTTGCAATCACCCGTTCCTGTGGCATTTCAAACAATTTAAACTTTAGTGTTGAACTACCAGCGTTAATGGCAATTGTCTTCCCCATACAGGCTCACTCCTAGCGAATAATATTTTGGCCGACCCATTCATCGATCTGTGCCGTAAAGGCTTCAAACGCCCGGGTATCTTCAAAGGATGGAAATTCACCTAACAAGACTTTGCCAGCCTGTTGCGCTTTGTCACCGTGCTTTTGTAAGACGACGACCGATTTACGGGACTTATCGTCCAAAAACAGGTTCTTCGGCAAGTTTAACAAGCCTTGCAAGTATGCGGCTGAACTCATCCACTTCAATAAGCCCTGTGACGCTCGTGATTGAAAAATGTTGGTTGGAACCAAAAATACACCCCAACCCCCTGGAAGGAGGTGTTCCATCGCTTGTTCCATCATCAAATGATGAACGTACGAATGACCATTAGTGGCGCTCGTCTTAAAATCCTTGACCCGTTCATCCAGTGGGTAGTAACCGACTGGTAAGTCGCCAATTGCAACCATCGTCTTTGGCATCAACAAGGGATCAAGTGCGTCTTGGTGAAATAACTCCACTGGCGACTGTTGCAAATCCATGCTCATCGCTGCAATCGCTAATTGGTTATCATCATTATCCACACCGTAGCCATGAATTGCACTTGACCGTTCCGGTTGCAGTTGGTTGATGACCGTGGTCAACAGGTTCCCCGTCCCAACGGCAATGTCTAAAATGGAAAGTTCAGTGGTATTGCCCACTAACTTAGCAATCAGGTACGCCGTGAGTAGCCCGATGGAATCTGGCGTCATTTGGTGGTTCGGGTCCACCCGGTCATTATGAATCGCTTTGAGTAACGCTAATTGAATCGCTCGCCGGATCGTTTCCGCATCGAGCGACTGCAAATTAACCGATTGATAGAGCTTCTGTAACGCATCAACTTGTTGTTCGTCAGGTTTGCCGTCTTCAACGTGCACCGAGTGGCTCAATAAATTATCGCCAGTTTCGATCAACGCATCGACATAGGAAACCGTCAATTGTTGCATTAAAATTGTCACTGATTGGTCTAAGACTTTAAAAAGCGTCTCAGTTTCTGCTTGTGCCAGGATGCTCACCTCTTCAAAAAAACTTAAATCCTGTTACATCTTAACGATTTTAAAAGGTGAGTTCAAGCACTCCGACCGACCAGCGCCTTAAAACTTAGTCATTTTTCATCCAGCGACCTGCGTTGTTGCAGGCTTGGGCGCCCTTCAGTAGGGGCTGATTGCAATTTTGAATCCGGCGTTGGCCGATTAGTCACCGCGTCAACTGTCTGTTCAGGATGTTCAAACGCGGCGATGATTAGCCGATACATCGTTTGCCGCTCTTGAAAATTAGCATAGCGTTGCATCTCAAACGCGGTCCCAATCATCAACAAACTAATTACCGATAGCAGGATGATTCCCGATTGCCGTTTCATCCGTCACCCTCCCCTCATCAGGTATCAATAGCTTGGCCGTATACGTTTCGCCGCGCATCGTCGTCACGGTCATCACGTGATCGAGGCCAAAATGAAATTGGCGCACATGCCGCATCAGGACAATCATACCGCCATGTTTAGACTCTAGCCTTAATAAGCCCGACCCCTTACTGAATTGTAAGTAATAATATTTCCCACTAGACTTTTGTGCAACCAATCCTACCCGTCGTGATTTTTGCACGTCAGTCACCGCAAAATGATGGTCCGGGTTCTCCAGCTCACGTAACATCAAATACCAGTCGACCGTTGGCAAATCCATTTGGGGGCGCCGGAGCAAGTTCGTTCGTCCCTGATAAAAGAATGAGCCGATAATTAGTAGCGTACTCAGGGCAATCACCACTTCAATCAGGGTAAAGCCCTTGCGCCTATTCATTAGCTTGAACGGCATGCGCCTCTTCATAATGTTGTCGGGCCACTTGAACCGTCGTTAACATCCGGCGCTCGCGTCGTTGCATCATAATCTCCATCCCTTCAAAGCCAATCAGTCCCATAAATAGCAGCCCTAACGCCACCACCGTTTCAAGTAGAATAAAACCCTTGTGCGTCTTTGACCGTCGCAACCCGGTACGCCCCCCATCCCATTAACGCGTTAAATTTTTGCTTTTCTCCCGGATGTAGTGTCGACTTAAAAATCACGACAGCTAGCTGCGGGTGCCCATTTTTTTGAATTTGAATATCCTTGTGGGTTTTAATTCGCATCGTATTCGGCAATTTTAAGACCCCCGTTGCCTCATATTTACCATCATCCTTCCTAATATTAAACGTCACTTCTCGATTTTCTGATGAGAAGGCCACCAGTCGCCGCTGCCCCGTCGTACTCGCCACTAAAACGGTTTGTTGCCATAATGTATCCAACCGTTGCCAAAAGGCCGTTTCATCATTCAACTGACGCTGCCGGGTGGGAAACCGTTCAACACTAATCAATAAGAGGCTCCCAATTAAGCCTAAGACGACCACCGTTTCCGCCAGCGTGAAACCTGGCCGGCTACTTTTTAACACTCGTCGCATGGTTGGGTTGCTTGTTCATCTTTTGCGCCCGGTTGAACTGATCATCGTTAAGATACTGATCATTATGCAAATCTTCTAACGTGACGTTTTCGATGGCTTGGCCCTTATCGTTCGCATACATTTCAGCCTGATTATTCACGACTTGTTCCAACGCCGCGTCCGAGCGTTTAGCTGCGGTTTCACGTTGCGCATTTAAGTTTGGAATCACGATGAGCATCAGTAACGCAATGATGGCAAGTACAATGACCATTTCTAATAACGTGAACCCTTTTTGTGGTGCCGCCGTTTTTTTCAGGAATCGTTTTAGTCGCTTCATTTTAAAATCTCCCCCATTGAACGATACATCGGTAACAAAATGTTGAGATAGGTGCCAATAATCACTAATGCAATCACTAAAAACATGGCTGGTTGAATCCAGCTAATCAACCGGTTCAGTTTACGAATCAGCCGTTCATACTGAACAGTTGCGAAGTAGATGAGTTCTTGGCTCAATTGGTCAGTCGGACTTTCCTTGCTAATTAGCAAAGCCAGTTCATTCGGTAATAAGACGTCTTGGCGAATCGTTGTACCTAAGGACTGACCGGCTAACAAGGCTTGTTCAATAAACTCACCCTGCTGTTTTAATAAAGATTCCGGCTTAAAGCGGTGACTCACTTCACAAATTGCCCGGATACCCAAGCCCCCGGCCAGTAACATCCCCGCATTAAGTGTCAGGTAATAACCAGTATACGTTCGTACGAGTGGCCCCACTAACGGCCAACGGGCTAACCAGCGGTACCGCGTTCGGACTGGCAAACGTTTCAACTGAATAGCCGTAATGAGTACCGCCATGACGACTACCGTAATGGTGCTCCCCATAATTAATTGCCAGCTAATTGCCTGTGCCGGCGCACTCGTAATGGCTCCGAAGTTTGGCAAAATCGCCGTCTTGACCATCACTAGCGTCCCAATCAACAGTCCCAACAATAAACACGGGTACTGCAACAGTCGGCGAATTTGTTGCGCCTGATTGACCTTCGTTCGCATTAATTGGCCGGCTTGAACCAGCGTCGTGGCTAATTCACCGTGCATTTCCGCAATTAGTAGTTGGTAATACAGGTCCACCGAAATGAAGGGTGCCAGTGCCGCAGCTAAGCTATCACCCGCCGCTAACGACCCCAAAACTGGTTTTAACGGTTTAAACGCGGGGCCTTGCACATCCACGATAAACTGCATCGCCGTCCGTAACGCAAAACCGTTTTGTAATAAATCGGCTAAGGTTTCAAATAACGTCGCCTGTACCGATGGCTTAAGCCGATTATGCTTCCTTAAGCTGATTGGCCGTCTCCAAATCGAGCCGTCCCAACGTACATTGTTCATCGATTAATTGCCCCCACGTAGTCGTTGTCCGCCTGCCCGCCGTTTCCACCAATTGACTCGTTTCAGTGACAATATCAAATAACGTTGCCAAACTCCCATCCGTCAGTGGGACTAACCGCTGATACGTTGCCGCCGTCAGGGCTTGTCGCAAGACGTCGGGCGCTACGCCTAATTGCGCTAACCGAGCCGCAATTCCGTACACGCCCCGCGCGTGGATCGTGCTCAACACCAAATGACCGCTAAGCGCCGCTTGAATGGCAATCTGAGCCGTCTCACCGTCCCGAATCTCGCCAATAATAAAGACGTCGGGATGGTGCCGCAACCCCACCTTTAATAACTCTGGGTAAGCCATCTTAGCGGTTGGATTAACTTGCAACTGCAAGAACGCGGGCTCATAAATTTCGACGGGATCTTCAATCGTCATCACCATTTTGGTCTCTCTTAGTTCTTGCACCAAATCATACATGGTCGACGTCTTCCCCGACCCCATCGGCCCTGAAAACAAAATCAGGCCCGAACGGCGCATCAACGCCACCAGTTGCTCTCGCTGGTGCGGAATCAAGTATTGAAACGTGGCGTCCGCCATTTCATACAAAATCCGGATAACTAAAGATTCCCGGTCCATAAAATCACCCACGGTCGAAATTCGTAGGTTTAGCGGTTGTTGGTCCACCGTTAGCGTCATTGCACCTAACTGTGGTCGCCGATGGTCACTGATGGCCATATTGCTTTGGTACTTCACGTGATTGATCAATTGCTGGGCCACGTCAGTTTTGACGCGCATCAGCGGTCGCAATTGTCCGGCCGCTTGGAGTAACACCTGATATCCGGCAGGCACCGGTAACCAGTAAATATCGCTTGCGCGTTGTGAAGCGGCCGCCTGAATGATTCGTTTCAACTGCTGTTCAACTGACATTTTTCACGCTCCTTTCACTTTCTAGTTGCGCAAAGTCCTCAAATTTTCGACGAAAAAAAACGTGCCAATCTTCAAGATTGACACGCTTGCTGTAAGTCTCGCTATTTAACTCAAATACGTTCCGCTGCTTCGATTTCGGCCTTAGTCGGAATTGACGGCTGAGCGCCTAGTCGTTGAACGGCCAACGAGGAAGCCCGGTTAGCTAACCGCACCGCTTCGCTCAAGTTACTAAAATCTGATTTCAAAACGGCACTTAACGCACCGATAAAAGTATCGCCCGCCGCCGTGGTATCCACCGCATGGACCTTGTAAGCAGGAACAAAGCCGTGGTCAGTACCGCGCATCCAAAAGGCACCCTTACTGCCGACCGTAATAATGACGTTTGCGACGCCTAACGCCTGCAATTTTTCTGCCCCTTTGATCATCGAATACTCATCAGTCACGTGCACGCCCGTCAGCGTTTCGGTTTCCGTCTCATTAGGAACGATTAAATCCGTCACCGCTAATAAATCCGTTGGCACGGTCTTCGTTGCGGGCGCAGGGTTCAGAATCGTCCGTTTCTTTGCAGACCGTGCAATCTCAAACCCACGAACGGTCGCGTCCAAAGGCGTTTCAAATTGCGCAATCAAAAAGTCGCTGTCAACAATTGCTTCCTTGGCAGCTTCAACGTCAGTCGGCGTGACTTGTTGATTCGTACCACCGTCGATCAAAATTCGGTTTTCGCTACTGCTATCCAACAAGATAAAGGCTGAACCGGTGTTCGCCGCATCGCTATGCAAAACGTAGCGGTCATCCACACCACTAGCTGTCAGCTGGTGTACCATAAACGTGCCTTCCTGATCCTGACCCACTTTGCCAATAAAAGTGGTTTGCGCACCAGAGCGCGCAGCGGCAATCGCTTGGTTAGCGCCCTTGCCACCGCCAGCAATACTTTTTCCCGTTAATGGTAAGGTTTCACCCGGCTTAGGGAAACGTTTAAAACGCAAAATGGTATCTACATTCAAACTACCCAGTACGGTTACTTTATTCATATTTTTTCGTCCCTTCAGCGTTCTAACTGGTCTCATTTTAGCAAACCGGCCGGCTCTGTGCACCATTTTATGGTTAAATATAATTAATATTTTAGTCAATAAAAAACGGGTGTTATTTAATCAGGCTCTAGAATATTGGGTGTTGATGGATTTCCATCAACACCCAGTTTTTGTGTAAAATAAAAAGGACAAATCTCCTCAATGCACCACTAGCACCGACCAAAGTAAAAGTAAAGGCAAGTGAGAGAAGATGTCCCAAAACCATTTTATCGAAGATACTCTTCAAATTAAAGACCCAAATATTATTTGTACTGATATTGATAGTAGTGATCCAAGCAAACAGGTTGTTCACGCCAAACTGACCTATCCTTTAGAGAACTGCCCACTTTGTGGCCAGCCCGAAGTAGTGCGTTTTGGGACTAACCTAATTAATGTCAGAATGCCCCCAGTCAAAGAACGACCAATTATTTTAAAATTGCGTAAGCAACGTTATCGGTGTAACTCCTGTAAGCATACTTTTAGCGCACAAACATCATTAGTTAAGCCACATTGCCAGATCTCAGAAGATACGAAGCAAATGATTATCT